>NZ_JBWKIF010000012.1:0-262719 GCF_056432865.1 Streptomyces sp. NPDC044921 | reverse complement strand
CAAGGAACGGCCGCTTCCTTTGTACTCACCCTCTCGGGCTTTCCTCCGGGCGCTTCCCTTCGGTCTTGCGTTTCCGACTCTATCAGATCCTTTTCCGATCCGATTCCCTGTCGGCGGGATTTGCCTTCCGGCCAGGACTTTCGTCCGTCGGCCTTTCGACATTCACTACGTTAGCCGATTCGCCGTCCAACTCATAATCGAGTCCGTCGGCGTCGAATTCGGGCATGCGGGCACGCCGAATTCGCCCCTGCTGAGGGGAGTCGCTAGGTAGTGGTTTGGCCGCTTCCGGCTGCTGGCGAACGCCGTACCCGGTTCAAGCGGCTCGGGCTACATTACGCATCTCGGCTGGACGAGTCAACTTCGGCGGCGCCTCGGGACATGGGCCCGATAAGGGCTGACGGTGGGGTCGTTGGCGACCCAGAAGCGCCAGGGATGCACGGCCCCTTCACCGCCGACACCGGTGCGGGGACCGTTGAGTACCTGGTCGGAGGGCACGGGCGTGCCGGTCAGTATCCGGAGGGGGGTGGTCCCGGAGGCGCACGCGTCCGTGCCGTCGAGGGAGCGGTCCACGTCCAGGGCCGAGGCCAGGCGGGCCGGGCCTTTGGCCAGTTCCTTGTCGTTCCGGGCTGAGAGTCGACGGGTGCGGGCCAGCTCGGCGCCCTCGATGATCTCGCCCGCGCGCAGCAGGACCGCGCTCGCCTTTCCCTCGGGACCGCACACGAGGTTCATGCAGAACCACATGCCGTAGGTGAAGTAGACGTACACGTGTCCGGGCGGACCGAACATCACCTCGTTGCGGGGCGTGCGGCCGCGATAGGCGTGGGAGCCGGGATCGTCCGCGCCGTCGTAGGCCTCGACCTCGGTGAGGCGGAGGGCGATCGGACCGTCCGGGGTGGAGCGGACCAGAATGCGGCCGAGGAGATCGGGGGCGACCTCGAGGACGGGCCGGTCGAAGAACTCCCTGGGCAGGGGCGTACGGTCGGGGGTCGCGATCATGCCGTCCGAGGGTACTGGAGACGCGGGGTGCGGCGGGGTGGCCGCGGCTCACCGGTCTTGCCAGGGTGAGGGAGTGGAACCGGCCACGGCCGGATCGCGTTTACAGGGATCAGGGATCCACCCGTAGTGGGCGAGAGGGAGAGACATGGCGTTCAAGAAGCTGCTCGCGAGCCTGGGGGCCGGCGGGGCTTCGGTCGAGACGGTGCTGCACGAGGTCAACGTCGTGCCGGGCGGTGTCGTCCAGGGTGAGGTGCGGATCCAGGGCGGGTCCGTGAACCAGCAGATCGAGGGGCTCTCGGTCGGGCTGCAGGCCAAGGTCGAGGTGGAGAGCGGCGACCAGGAGTACAAGCAGGACATCGAGTTCACGAAGTCGCGGCTGGGCGGTGCGTTCGAGCTGCAGGCGAACGCGGTGCACGCGGTGCAGTTCGGGCTGGAGATCCCGTGGGAGACCCCGATCACGATGATCGACGGTCAGGCGCTGCGCGGCATGAACATCGGGGTGTCGACGGAGCTGGAGATCGCGCGGGCGGTGGACTCCAGTGACCTGGACGCGGTCAACGTGCATCCGCTGCCGGCGCAGAAGGCGATCCTCGACGCGTTCATCCAGCTGGGCTTCCGGTTCAAGAACGCGGACATGGAGCGGGGCGTCATCCGGGGGACGCGGCAGAAGCTGCCGTTCTACCAGGAGATCGAGTTCTTCCCGCCCCAGCAGTACCGGGGGCTGCACCAGGTGGAGCTGAGCTTCGTGGCCGACGAGCACGCCATGGACGTGGTGCTGGAGATGGACAAGAAGCCGGGGCTGTTCAGCGAGGGCAGCGACACGTTCCGGTCGTTCCAGGTGGGGCTCAACGACTACCAGGGCACGGACTGGACGGCGTACCTCAACCAGTGGCTCTCCGAAGTGGGCAGCAAGCGCAACTGGTTCTAGGTGAGGGCCTAGGCTCGGGGTCGACTGCACGAACCGATCAGGAGGTACCGAGGTGACCGAGCTCAAGCGGCGGCCGCTCCCCCACGACTTCCATCCGCCCGTTCCCTCGTTCACGGTGACGAGTGAGGACGTCCAGGAGGGGGCGACGCTCAAGGACGCTCAGGTCCACGCGGCCGGCAACACCTCGCCGCAGCTGCGGTGGGAGGGTTTCCCGCCGGAGACCAAGAGCTTCGCCGTGACCTGCTACGACCCCGACGCCCCGACGGGCAGCGGGTTCTGGCACTGGGTGCTGTTCGACATCCCGGCTTCGGTGACGGAGCTGCCGGCGGGTGCGGGCAGCGGCAAGTTCGAGGGGCTGCCGGAGGGCGCTGTTCACGCCCGTAACGACTACGGCAGCCGGGACTTCGGCGGGGCCGCGCCGCCGCCCGGGGACGGGCCGCACCGGTACGTGTTCACCGTGTACGCCGTGGACCAGGAGAAGCTCGGCCCGGACGCGGACGCGTCGCCGGCCGTCGTGGGCTTCAACCTGCGGTTCCACACGATCGGCCGGGCCCAGCTGATCGGCGAGTACGAGGTGCCCGCCGAGGGCTGAGCCGGTCGTCCGGGCGATCCCGGAGTTCATGGAACGTTTGCCCGCTCCTGGTCTTGGAATTGATCAGGAGCGGGCATTTTTGTTGCCGGGGGTCGCGGGGGGCACCCCCCGTGGGAGCAGCAGATATTGCGTTGTCCATCCCGGCGTGCCCGGCCAGAGTTGATCCCAGCCCGCCAGGGGGTGGGCCGGTGCACACGGGAGGTGGGCTGGTATGCGGGACACGCTGGTACTCAACGCGAGCTTCGAGCCGTTGTCGACGGTGACGCTGAACCGAGCCGTCGTTCTGGTGCTTCAGGACAAGGCCGTCGTCGAGCAGGCCCACCCCGAACTGCGCATGCGGGGAGCTGCGGTGGACATACCCGCGCCCCGGGTGATCAGGCTGTGCCAGTACGTACGGGTGCCGTTCCGAAGACGAGCGCCGTGGTCGAGGCGGGGTGTGCTGGTCCGGGACCGGCACAGGTGCGCGTACTGCGGGAGGCGGGCGACGACCGTGGACCACGTGGTGCCGCGGTCGCAGGGTGGGCAGGACACGTGGCTGAACACGGTGGCCTCGTGCGCGGAGGACAACCACCGTAAGGCGAACCGGACTCCGGACGAGGCGGGGATGCCGCTGCTGCGGCAGCCGTTCGAGCCGACTCCGGCCGACGCGATGCTGCTGGCGCTGGGGCGGGACGACTTCGACGCGCTGCCGGAGTGGCTGGCCCAGCCGGCCGCCTAGCGGTCACATGCGCGGGGCCCGCTTCCTGGGAAGCGGGCCCCGCGCATGTGTGTGCCGGTCAGTCGATGGACGGCTTCTCCCGGCGTTCCTGGGCGGGGACCTGGCCCGCCGCGGCGCCGCCGTTGCCGCCGGAACCGCCGCCGATGCCGCCGAAGTTGCCCATGGCGCCGGAGAGGCCCTTGAGGGCGTCGCCGATCTCGCTGGGGACGATCCAGAGCTTGTTGGCGTCGCCCTCGGCGATCTTCGGGAGCATCTGGAGGTACTGGTAGGAGAGGAGCTTCTGGTCCGGGTCGCCGGCGTGGATGGCCTCGAAGACCGTGCGGACGGCCTGGGCCTCGCCCTCGGCGCGCAGGGCTGCCGCCTTGGCCTCACCTTCGGCGCGCAGGATCTGGGACTGCTTCTCGCCCTCGGCGCGCAGGATCTCGGACTGCCGGACACCTTCGGCCTGGAGGATCGCGGCGCGCTTGTCGCGGTCGGCGCGCATCTGCTTCTCCATCGAGTCCTGGATGGAGGTGGGCGGTTCGATGGCCTTGAGCTCGACGCGGTTGACGCGGATGCCCCACTTGCCGGTGGCCTCGTCGAGGACGCCGCGCAGGGCGGCGTTGATCTCCTCGCGGGAGGTCAGGGTCCGCTCCAGGTCCATGCCGCCGATGATGTTGCGCAGCGTGGTGACGGTGAGCTGCTCGATCGCCTGGATGTAGCTGGCGACTTCGTAGGTGGCGGCGCGGGCGTCGGTCACCTGGTAGTAGATGACGGTGTCGATGTTGACGACCAGGTTGTCCTGGGTGATCACCGGCTGGGGCGGGAACGGGACGACCTGTTCGCGCAGGTCGATGCGGTTGCGGATGGTGTCGATGAACGGGACGACGATGTTGAGGCCCGCGTTGAGCGTCCGCGTGTAGCGGCCGAAGCGCTCGACGATGGCCGCGCTGGCCTGTGGGATGACTTGGATCGTCTTGATCAGGGCGATGAAGACCAACACCACCAGAATGATCAGGACGATGATGACCGGTTCCATCGTCGTTCCCCGTGTCCCTTCTCCGCTGCGGCGTCTTCGGCAGATCTTATGGTTGTCGAAGATCTTGCTGGTCGAGTCTGACAGACCGTCGCGTAGCTGGCGAGGAGTTCACTCCAGTTACGTCGTGCGAGGTCACATGACGATCGCGGTGGCTCCCTCGATGTCCACGACGTCCACTTCCTGGCCCACCTCGTACGTACGGCCGGTGTCGAGGGCGCGGGCGGACCAGACCTCGCCGGCCAGCTTGATCCGGCCGCCGGAGGCGTCGACGCGTTCCAGGACGACGGCTTGTCTGCCTTTCAACGCGTCCACGCCGGTAACGAGTTGGGGGCGCTGGGAGCGGTGCCGGTTCGCGATGGGCCGTACGGCGGCGATGCCCGCGGTCGAGATCACGGCGAAGGCGGCGACCTGGGCGACGGCTCCGCCGCCGAAGACGCCGGTGACCACCGCCGCGGCGATGGCTCCCACCGCGAGCATGCCCAGTTCCGGCATCGCGGTGATCACGAGCGCGATACCGAGCGCCGTCGCGCCGATCAGCCACCACAGCCATGCGTCGATGTCCACGTGGTCATGGTAGGACCGGCGACCGGGTCGCCGACAGGGCGCCCGGTGTGTGAAATGCCGTTCTCGCTCGGGGACTTGCGGTGTGGGGGGCCGGGTCAGGACAGCGGGAGGCCCTGGGCGGTCCAGCGCTCGCCCACCTGTTCGACGACGAGCGGGAGGCCGAAGCACAGGGAGAGGTTGCGGGAGGTGAGTTCGAGTTCCAGCGGGCCGGCGGCGAGGACCTTGCCCTGCCGGATCATGAGCACGTGGGTGAAGCCGGGCGGGATCTCCTCGACGTGGTGGGTGACCATGAGCATCGAGGGGGCGATGGGGTCGCGGGCGAGGCGGCCGAGGCGGCGGACGAGGTCCTCGCGGCCGCCGAGGTCGAGGCCGGCGGCGGGCTCGTCGAGCAGGAGCAGCTCGGGGTCGGTCATCAGGGCGCGGGCGATGAGGGTGCGCTTGCGCTCGCCCTCGGAGAGCGTGCCGAACTTGCGGTCGAGGTACTCGCTCATGCCGAGGCGGTCGAGGAAGGCGCGGGCACGCTGCTCGTCGATCTCCTCGTAGTCCTCGTGCCAGGTGGCGGTCATGCCGTAAGCGGCGGTGAGGACCGTCTGCAGGACCGTCTGGCGCTTGGGGAGCTTCTCGGTCATGGCGATGCCGGCCATGCCGATGCGGGGGCGCAGTTCGAAGACGTCGGTGCCGGGCCGGCCGAGGGTCTCGCCGAGGATGGTGGTGGTTCCCGAGCTGGGGTAGAGGTAGGTGGAAGCGAGGTTCAGGAGGGTGGTCTTGCCGGCGCCGTTCGGGCCGAGGATGACCCAGCGCTCGCCCTCCTTGACCGACCAGGAGACCTGGTCCACCAGAGCCCGGCCCTCGCGGACCACGGATACGTCCTGAAGCTCCAGAACATCGCTCATGAGCGCGTTGTCTCCCCTTGCAGTGTGGCCGGTCTCGGCTGTCGCGTACGCCTGTGGCTCGGTCCGCCGCGCCGGTGGGCGCAGCCCTCCATGAAATCTACGCCACCGGCCGACCGGGGCATTCCCTCGGTCCGGTCCTTGGGGGGTCCTAGGGTGGGAGCATGCTCACGGAACCGCGCGCTGGACGTCTCGCAGCTTGGGGAAATGCCCTTTTGGCCGGACTTGTCTCGCCGGATGACGCCGTGCTCGCCATCGTCGGCGAGGACACGGTGCACCGGGTGGAGGGACTGCCCGGTGAGCCGGGCCAGGTCGGCCTGACACTCGCGCTGGGGCGGTTGCGGACCCTGGGCGCGACCGGGCTGCGGGTGGCGCTGCCGGCGCCGGGGCATCCGCTGGGGCTGAGCGGGCCGCCGGAGTTCAACGCGCGGGCGCTGGAGGCCGAGGAGGCGGTGGTCTGTCACGGGACCGCACTCGGGCTGGTGCCGGACGTCTACGAGGCCGGGCCCGAGGGTGTGCAGGTCGAGGTGGTGTGGCATGTGCTGCCCGTGCGGGAGGCGCCGCCGGCGGACGTGCCGTCGCTGGGCGAGGCGGAGCGGGAGCTCGCGGAGGCCCTGCGGGACGCCACCGAGGTGCTGACCCGGCTGGACGTGGCCGGGTCGGGGCCGGTGGCGGAGGCGGCGGTCGACGCGTACCGGGCCCGTGCCGAGCGGGGGCGGGAGGTGCTGGCGCCCGGGTATCCGCCGCGGGCGGTGCGGGTGCTGGAGCTGGCGCAGCGGGTGGGGGCGTTGATCGGGGTGGCCACGGAGAGCGGGTACGGGGGTGCGGTGAGCGCGGCCGAGATCTCCGCGCGGCGGGAGGCGCTGCGGCCGGTGGAGCGGACGGCTCGGCGGGCGCAGGTCGCGGCGTACAACTCCGTTGTGGAGGAGCGGGAGCGGGGGGTGCGGTGACCCGGCCCCGGGTTGTGCGGGTGCTCGGCATCGAAGCCAGGGGCGGGGCGTCGCGCAGCCCGGCGGAGCGGGGTGCGGTATCCCGGCCCCGGGGCGGTGCAGGTGCTCGGCATCGAAGCTGAGGGCGGGGCGTCGCGCAGCCCGGCGGAGCGGGGTGCGGTATGCCGGGCCCGGGGCGGTGCAGGTGCTGGGCATCGAAGCCGGGGGCGGGGCGTCGCGCAGCCCGGCGGAGCGGGGTGCCGCTGCGCCCACCCGTGCCGCCCCGAGCGGCACGCATGCCCGCAGCTGAGCGGGACGGGTGCCCGCCGCTGGCCGGAGGCTGGGTCAGCTGAGCGGGTGCCCGCCGCTGGCCGGAGCGGCTAGGCCGGCTGAACGGGACGGGGCCGGCGGCTGACCAGGAACGGCTGGCGCGGCTGAGCGAGACAGGAGCCCGCGGCCGGCCGGAACGGATGGGCGCGGCTGAAGGGGACAGGAGCCCGCGGCTGGGCGGTGCGCATGTTCGTAGTCGAGCAGGCCGGCCTCCCGGGTGGGTCCGGGAGGCCGGTGTCACCTCCGGCTCGGAGACGGAGGCGGGGCGTCAGTGGTTGACGGCCAGGTTGCCGAAGGCCGGGTTCAGGACGCCCACGACGTTCACGCTGTTGCCGGAGACGTTGACCGGGACGTGCACCGGGGCCTGGATCACGTTGCCCGAGCCGACGCCCGGGGAGCCCGCGGCCTGGCCGTCGGCGTGCGCGCTGGTGGCGGAGGCGACGCCCGCGCCCGCGGCCAGCAGGCCACCGGTCACCATCGTCACGGCCGCTGCCTTCTTCAGGTTCTTCACTTCTGAGCCCTCCTTGCGATTGCCGCGGCAGGCGCCGCAGCACGCACTGGAGAACGGCGGAGGATCATCGAGGATGCGCCGAATGGGGGACGTTCCCACGACAGTATGAATCTCTGTCCGGAACGCAACCTTCCGTGTTGCCGTGGGGTGAGCGTGTCAGCCGGTCACGCCATGGCGAACGGCCCACAGGGCGGCCTGGGTCCGGTCGGCCAGGTCGAGTTTCATGAGGATGTTCGAGACGTGGGTCTTGACGGTCTTCTCGGAGAGGACGAGCGCGCGGGCGATCTCCCGGTTGGAGCGGCCGTCCGCTATCAGGCCGAGCACCTCGCGCTCCCGCTCGGTGAGTGAACTGCCGCGGCCGGGTCCGGAGTTGGCCTCCTCCTGGGAGAGCAGGGCGCCGGCGACCTCCGGCTGGAGCAGGATGTGCCCGGCGTGCACCGAGCGGATGGCACCGGCGAGGGCGTCGGGATCGACGTCCTTGTACACGTACCCGGCGGCGCCCGCGCGCAGGGCCGGGACCACCGTGCGCTGCTCGGTGAAGCTCGTGACGACCAGCACGCGCGCGGGGTTGTCCAGCTCGCGGAGTCTGCGCAGGGCGTCGACGCCGTCCATGCCCGGCATCTTGACGTCCATGAGGATGACGTCGGGCCGCAACTCCTCGGCGCGGTCGACCCCTTCGGCGCCGTCGGCCGCCTCGCCGACGACCTCGATGTCGTCCTGCACCTCCAGGAACGTGCGCAGGCCCCGGCGGACGACCTGGTGGTCGTCGACGAGCAGGACCTTGATCGCGTCAGCCACCGGGGACCTCCATCTCGATCGTGGTGCCCTTGCCGGGCGCCGATTCCACTGTCAGCGAGCCGCCGGCGCCGCTCGCCCGGTCCCGCATCGAGACCAGGCCGAGGTGGCGCCCCGCGCGGCGGACGGCCTGCGGGTCGAAGCCGCTGCCGTCGTCCGTGACCCGCAGGACGGCGCCGCCGCCGCGGCGTTCCAGGGTCACGTCGACGTGGTTGGCGCCGGAGTGGCGCAGGGCGTTGTGCAGGGCTTCCTGGGCGACGCGCAGGACGGCCTCCTCCTGGGAGGCGGGCAGGGCCCTGACGCCGTGGCCGGTGAAGGTCACGCGGGCGCTGTGGGCGCGGTCGAGGACCTGGATCTGCGTGCGCAGCGTGGCGACCAGGCCGTCCTCGTCGAGGGCGGCCGGGCGCAGCTCGACCACGGCCGCGCGCAGTTCGTCGGCCGCCTCGGCGGCCAGGGCGGCCACCTGCTGCAGTTCGCCCTTGGCGCGGGAGGGATCGCGGTCCACCAGCCGGGCGGCCGCCTGGGCCGTCAGACGCAGCGAGAACAGCTTCTGGCTGACCGCGTCGTGCAGTTCGTGGGCCAGGCGGGAGCGTTCCTCGGCGATGGTCAGTTCGCGGCTGCGCTCGTAGAGGCGGGCGTTGGTGAGGGCGATCGCGGCGTGCTGGGCGAGGATGCCGAGCAGTTCCTCGTCGTCCCGGGTGAAGCCGCAGCTGCCCTCGGGCTTGGTGCAGTTCTTGTTCGCGAGGAACAGGGCCCCGATCACCTCGTCGCCGTCCCGGATGGGCAGGCCCAGGAAGTCGACCAGGTCGGGGTGGGCCTTGGGCCAGCCCCCGAAGCGGGGGTCCTTGCGGACGTCGGCGAGGCGCTCGGACCTGGCCTCGTGCAGCATCGCGGCGAGGATGCCGTGCTGGCGCGGGAGGGGGCCGATGGCCTTCCACTGCTCCTCGCTGACGCCGTCGACGACGAACTGGGCGAAGCCGCCGTGGTCGTCCGGCACGCCGAGCGCGGCGTACTGCGCGTCGAGCAGCTCGCGGGCCGAGGCGACGATCGTCTTGAGGACGTCGCGCACCTCGAGGTGCCTGCTCATGGCCAGCAACGCGGAACTCACCGCGGCGAGGCCGGACCGGGGGCCGTGGCTCATGTCCTCACGGTACCGGCGGGCTGTGACAGCGCGGATCGGACCGGTGGCCGCGGGTGCCCGGTCCGTGGACCTAGGTCGCGGGGCGGAGGCGCCGGGCGGGGTGGCGTAGGACCGGGGGCGGCCCGGACGTTTCCGGCGGTTGACCTAGGTCCGGGGACGGTGGGCCGGTGGTGTAGGGCGAAGGGACCCGGGGGCTTGCGGCCCGGGGCGGAGGCGGTCCGGGCGGGCCCGTTCCTACCGTGAGGGCACTTCGGTCACGACGAGGGAGTTGATCATGCCGGTTGCCATCATCACCGGGGCGTCGAAGGGTCTGGGCCGGGCGCTCGCCGAGGCCCTGGCCGGGCGGGGCTGGGATCTGGTGCTCGACGCGAGGGGTGCCGGGGCCCTGGCGGAGACGGCGGAGTCCGTCTCCGGGCACGGTACGCGGGTGACCGCCGTGCCGGGGGACGTCACGGACGCCGCCCACCGGGCGGCCCTGGTCGAGGCGGCGTGGCGGCTGGGTGGCCTCGATCTGCTGGTGCACAACGCGAGCGCGCTGGGCATCGAGCCGCTGGTGCGGCTGGAGGAGCTGCCCCTTCCGGGGCTGCGGCGGGCGCTGGAGGTGAATGTGGTGGCCGCGCTCGGCCTGGTCCAGGAGGGGCTGGCGCTGTTGCGGGCCTCCGAGGCGGGCACGGTCGTCACGGTCAGTTCGGACGCCGCGGCGGAGGCGTACGAGACCTGGGGCGGCTACGGGGCGTCCAAGGCGGCCCTGGACCAGCTGGCGGCGGTGCTCGCCGTGGAGGAGCCGGGGCTGCGGGTCTGGGCCGTGGACCCCGGGGACATGGCCACGGACCTCTACGCGGCGGCCGTGCCGGAGGACCGGGAGCCGCGGCCCGCGCCGGAGACGGTCGTGCCGGGGTTCCTGCGGCTGCTGGACGAGCGGCCGGCGAGCGGGCGGTACGCGGCCGCGGCCCTGGTGGACGGCGTCGTATGACGCTCGCGCTGCGGGTGCCCGAGGAGCTGTCAGCCCGGCTGCCGGCCGAGCAGCGAGGGCCCGGTCTGGACCGGGACGCCGTGCGGCTGCTGGTGTCGCGGGGTGCCGAGGTGGCCCATCACACGTTCGCGGAGCTGCCGCGGCTGCTGCGGGCCGGGGACCTGCTCGTGGTCAACACCTCGGCCACGCTGGCGGCGGCCGTCGACGGGTGGGCTGGGCACGCGCGCGTGGTGGTGCACTTCTCCACCCGTGGGGACGACGGCCGCTGGGCGGTGGAGCTGCGGGAGCCCGACGGGCGGGGCACCACGCGCGCGCGGGGGGAAGAGGTGGCGCGCGACGCTCCGCGCGAGGGTGGGGGCGGGCGACGGGCGGGGAGCCCCGCGGGGACGGAGGTGTTCCTGCCCGGGGGTGCGCGGCTGGTGCTGGAGGAGCCCCTGGACGGGCGGAGTGAGCGGCTGTGGTGGGCGCGGGTCTCCGGGCCGGGGATACCGGGGCTGCTGCGCGAGCACGGGCGGCCCATCCGCTACGCCTACACGGAACGGGACCAGCCGCTGTCCGTCTACCAGACGGTGTTCGCGCTGCCTTCCCCGGACGGCGCGGGCAGTGCGGAGATGCCGAGCGCGGCCCGGCCCTTCACGGCCCGGCTGGTCGCGGAGCTGGTGAGCCGGGGGGTGCAGTTCGCGCCGGTCGTGCTGCACGCGGGGGTGGCGTCGGCGGAGGCGCACGAGCCGCCCTGTCCGGAGCGGTACGCGGTGCCGGAGGCGTCGGCGCGGCTGATCAACGCGGCGAGGGCCGGCGGGGGCCGGGTGGTGGCGGTCGGGACGACGGCGGTGCGGGCCGTGGAGTCGGCGGTCGGTGCCGACGGGGCGGTACGCGCGCGTGCGGGGTGGACGGATCTGGTCGTCACGCCGGAGCGGGGGGTGCGGGTGGTGGACGGGCTGCTGACCGGGCTGCACGAGCCGGAGGCCTCGCATCTGCTGATGCTGGAGGCGGTCGCGGGGCGGGAGGCGGTCCAGCGGGGGTACGAGGCGGCGCTGCAAGGCCGCTACCTGTGGCACGAGTTCGGCGACGTGCACCTCGTGCTGCCCTGAGAGGGCCTCACCCAGAGCATCGCTCGTGCAACGGGCGGTGAGAAGGCGTGGCGCCCCATGTGAGCCCGCGCATAGGGCGCACGTCACGTACGAAAGTGCATAGGAGACAAAGTCGCCCCTATTGAGCGGCGCGGATAGTCCAATCTGCCCGCTTTTGCCCCTCCCTGATCCACTATCTTCTTTCGTACGTCACACCTTTGCCACGTCATTTTGCGGCCGCTAAGAATGGCTGTCGTCGCTCAGCGCCGTGGGCTCTGCCCCGCGGCGTTCGTGTCGGAAACACACCGAGTCCAACGCCGGACGCCGAGCGACTCCCGCGCTATTCGAAGAGGTCCACTCAGCATGCCCAAGAACATCTTCAGCCGTGTTCAGAGTCGTAGCCTGACCCGTCACCACAAGATCGCCATGGCCGGTGTCGCCACCCTCGGTGCCGCCGCCATCGGGTTCTCCGCGGTGCCGAGCGGGGCGTCGACGACGACCACGACCGAGGCCGCTCAGCCGGCTGCGGTGGCGTTCAGCAACGAGCAGATCAAGGACGTCAAGGCGAGCGTCACCGACCAGATGGCCGGTGCCAGCGTGAAGGCGGAGCAGATAGCGGCCAAGAAGAAGGCCGAGGCCGCTGCCGCCGCCAAGAAGAAGGCCGCCGCCGAGGCGGCGAAGAAGAAGGCCGAGGCCGAGCGCCAGGCCAAGGAGGCCGCGAGCCGCGCCGCCAAGCGCGCCGAGGCGAAGAAGGCCGCCAAGAAGAGCTACCCGAACAACCTGGACGGCTGGATCCGCGAGTCGCTCGACGTCATGAAGAAGCACGGCATCCCCGGCTCCTACGAGGGCATCAAGCGGAACATCATCCGGGAGTCCTCGGGCAACCCGCGGGCGATCAACAACTGGGACATCAACGCCATCAACGGCATCCCGTCGAAGGGCCTGCTCCAGGTCATCCCCCCGACCTTCAAGCACTGGCACGTCCCCGGCACCTCCTGGGACATCTACGACCCGGTAGCCAACATCACCGCCGCCTGCAACTACGCGGCCGACAAGTACGGCTCGATGGACAACGTCAACAGCGCGTACTGAGGCTGGCGCGGACCTCTCTGCTTCGCTGAACGAACGCCGAAGGGCGGCACCCTCCTGACGGGGTGCCGCCCTTCGGACGCGGTGCGCAGGCGACTACTTGCGCATGACCTCGGGCTCGTGGCGGCGCAGGAAGCGGGCCACGAAGAAGCCGCAGATCACGCCGAGCGCCAGCAGCGCGCTCATGTCCATGACCCAGGCCCCGACCGTGTGCTCCCACAGCGGGTCGGTGTCCCCGGCCGTCTCCGGCGGGCTGATCTTGTTGAAGTCCAGCGTGGCGCCGGCGGCCGCGACCGCCCAGCGCGACGGCATCAGGAACGAGAACTGGTTGACGCCGATCGAGCCGTGCAGCGTGAACAGGCAGCCGGTGAAGACGACCTGGATGATCGCGAACATCACCAGCAGCGGCATGGTCTTCTCGGCGGTCTTCACCAGCGACGAGATGATCAGGCCGAACATCATCGACGTGAAGCCCAGCGCCATGATCGGGATGGAGAGCTCGACGAGGGTGGCGCCGCCGAGGATCAGCCCCTCCTCCGGGATCTCCCGGCTGGAGAAACCGATGACGCCGACCAGCAGGCCCTGCAGCACGGTGATCATGCCGAGCACGAACACCTTCGACATCAGGTACGCCGAGCGGGACAGGCCGGTGGCGCGCTCCCGCTCGTAGATGACCCGTTCCTTGATCAGCTCGCGGACCGAGTTGGCGGCGCCGGCGAAGCAGGCGCCGACCGCGAGGATCAGCAGGACCGTGGTGGCCGTGCCGTTCGGGATGATCCGGCCGGTCTGCGGGTTGGCCGGGTTCGGCAGCAGGCCCCTGTCCGCGTCGATGAGCAGGCTCACCGCGCCGAGCACGGCCGGCAGGATCACCATCAGCGCCAGGAAGCCCTTGTCGGACGCGATCACCGAGACATAACGCCGGACGAGCGTGACGAACTGGGACATCCAGCCCTGCGGCTTCGGCGGCTTCATCGCCTGCATCTGCGGAACCTGTACGGACTGCGGCGCCACCGCGTCCAGGTCCGCGGCGTACATCTGGTAGTGCTGCGAGCCCTTCCAGCGGCCCGCCCAGTCGTAGTCGCGGTAGTTCTCGAAGGCGGAGAAGACGTCGGCCCAGGTGTCGTAGCCGAAGAAGTTCAGCGCCTCCTCCGGCGGGCCGAAGTAGGCCACCGAACCGCCGGGCGCCATCACCAGGAGCTTGTCGCACAGGGCCAGCTCCGCCACGGAGTGGGTGACGACGAGGACCGTGCGGCCGTCGTCGGCGAGACCGCGCAGCAACTGCATGACGTCGCGGTCCATGCCCGGGTCGAGGCCCGAGGTCGGCTCGTCCAGGAAGATCAGCGACGGCTTGGTCAGCAGCTCCAGGGCGACCGAGACGCGCTTGCGCTGGCCGCCGGAGAGGGAGGTGACCTTCTTGTCCTTGTGGATGTCGAGCTTGAGCTCGCGCAGCACCTCGTCGATCCGGGCCTCGCGCTCGGCCGCCGTGGTGTCGGCGGGGAAGCGCAGCTTGGCCGCGTACTTGAGGGCCTTCTTGACGGTCAGCTCCTTGTGCAGGATGTCGTCCTGCGGGACCAGACCGATGCGCTGGCGCAGCTCGGCGAACTGCTTGTAGAGGTTCCGGTTGTCGTAGAGGACCTCGCCCTGGTTGGCGGGCCGGTAGCCGGTGAGCGCCTTGAGCAGGGTGGACTTGCCGGAGCCGGACGGGCCGATGACCGCGATCAGCGACTTCTCCGGGACGCCGAAGGAGACGTCCTTCAGGATCTGCTTGCCGCCGTCGACCGTGACGGTCAGGTGGCGGGCGGAGAAGGACACCTCGCCGGTGTCGACGAACTCCTCCAGCCGGTCGCCGACGATCCGGAACGTCGAGTGGCCGACACCGACCACGTCGGTCGGGCCGAGCAGCTGCGAGCCGCCCTTGGGGATCGGCTGGCCGTTGACGTACGTGCCGTTGTGCGAGCCGAGGTCGCGGATCTCCATGCGCCCGTCGGGCGTGGCGTGGAACTCGGCGTGGTGCCGCGAGACCTGCAGGTCGGAGACGACCAGCTCGTTCTCCAGGGCACGGCCGATGCGCATCACGCGGCCGAGGGAGAACTGGTGGAACGTGGTCGGGCTGCGGTCGCCGTAGACCGGCGGTGCCCCCGCGACACCGCCGGGGCCCTGCTGCTGCGGGATGTGCGCCGCCGGCTGCTGCGGCTGCTGCCAGCCGGCCTGCGGGCCCTGCTGCTGCGGCGGCTGCTGGGCGGGAGCCTGCTGCCCCCAGCCGGCGCCGGCGCCCTGCGCCGCGTACGGCTGCTGCTGGGGCTGGGCCTGCGGCGTGGCGACGGAGGCCGCGGCGCCGGACAGGTTCAGGCGCGGGCCGTCGGTCGCGTTGCCCAGGTTGACCGCCGAGCCGGGGCCGAGCTCCATCTGGTGAATGCGCTGCCCCTGCACGAACGTGCCGTTGGTGCTGCCGTGGTCCTCGATGACCCAACTGCGGCCGTTGAAGCTGACCGTGGCGTGACGCCAGGAGACCCTGGCGTCGTCGAAGACGACGTCCCCCTGCGGATCACGTCCGAGGGTGTATGCCCTGGACGGATCGAGCGTCCAGGTACGTCCGTTTGATTCCAGTACGAGTTCCGGCACTCCATGCCCCACTGAGTTGTCCCCCGAGTTATCCCCCGACATGGGGAGTCTAGGGATGTCGAACATCGGGGGGAACTATTTCAGGAGCGGCCCCCTGACCGAAAGTCGGGCCTTGCGAAGCGGGCACGCACGCGCTTCCGCCGATTCCGTTGACGGGGTTGAAAACGGGCCGGAGAGTGGTATTTCGACGCGAGGGGGACATGCGCGGTGTTCCCGCCGCGGAGCGGATCGGGGGGTCTGCCATGGGTGCTGCGACGGGTGTGGAGCCGGCGAGCAGCGGTGCGCGCGTGCCGTGGGGGGACGTGCTGATGTCCGCCGTCGCCGCCGTGAGCTGGGCGCTGATCGGGATGGCGGGCGTCGCGGCGCTGGGCCTGCGGCTGCTGGACGCGGACGCGGCGGGTTCGCTGGGGCCGATGACCGCGGCGGTGGTGGCCCTCGCGGCGGGTGGGTCGGTCACGCCGTCCGGTGACGTGTCGGCGTTCGGCCTGACGGGCGCGGAGGCGGACACGGCCATCGAGATCACGCCACTGGGGGTGAGCCTGGTCGGGGCGGTGCTGCTGTCGTGGTTCTTCCTGCGGTCCCTGCGGGCGGCGGGAGTTGTGGTCCCACCGGCCGAACTCCTCGCGCGCGCGGGCACGGTGGTCGCGCTGTTCGTGGCGATGCTGGGCGGGCTGGCGTGGGCGGGACACGATGTCATCACGATCGACGGGGGGTCGCTGGGGCTTGACGACGTGCCCGGCGGGGGCGGGAGCGTCGAGGTCCCGGGCCTCGGGGACCTCGGAGGGCTGCTGCCGGACCGGCTCGGTGAGCTGGTCGGCGCGCGGGCGGCGGTCGGCTTCACGGTGGACACGGCGCCGACGCTGCTCGGCGGCCTCGGGTGGTCGGCCGGGATCCTCCTCATCGCCCTGCTGGCGTCCCGCCGCACACCGCTGCCGCCGGGCTGGGAGGCCGTGCACCGGGTCGTGCGGCCGGCGGTGTCCGCGCTGGTGACCGTGGTGCTGGTGGCGGTGGCGGCGGGGCTCGCGGCAGCGGCGTACGCGGCGACCGGCGACGGCCACCCGCGCCGTATCGCCGGGGCGGCGCTGCTCGGGGCGCCGAACGGGGTGTGGCTGGGTGTCCCGCTCGGCCTGTTCGTGCCGTGGGACGGCCGGGCCACGGGCGAGCTGACCCGCTACCTGCCGGACCCCCTGGACGACCTGCTCGCCTCCGGCACGGACCGGCCGGTGACGCTGGGGCGGCTGGCCGAGCTGGACGGGCGGGTGTGGCTGCTGGCCGTGGCGGCGGCGCTGATGATGCTGCTGGCCGGGGTACTGACGGCGGTCCGGACGCCGGTGGCGCGGAACGCCCCGGGAAGCCCGGGTGCTCTCGCGTTCGCGGGCCGGTGCGCGCTGCGGCTCGGCGTGGTGACGGCGCTCGCCCTGCCGCTGCTGGCCTGGCTGACGGAGGTGTCCGTGACCGCGTCCCTGTCCGTCCTCGGCTTCGACGCCTTCGGCGCGGGCATCGACCTGCACGGCCACCTCGGCCCGGCCCTGCTGCTGGGCGCGGTGTGGGGCGCGGGGGCCGGGGGTGCGGGGGCGGTGCTGGCGTGGGGCTGCGGGGTGGCGGGCCGCTCGGCCGCGGTCCTTGCGCTGGGCGGGCCGGGGGGCTCGTACGCGGCGGGCGCCGGGGCGGGCGGTTCCGTGGGGGCGTACGACGGGGGCGCCGGGAGTGCCGGGCACCCGGGGCTGGGCGGCACCAGCACGGGGTGGCGGCAGGGGCACGACGACAACGCCGGGTGGCGCGAGACGGGGGCGGGCCGGACGGCGGGGGCGGGGGCGGCCACCGCACCGCCCGGGTACGGCGCGGAGGCCCGGCCGCCCGGGCCGGGACCCGCACGCGAGGGAACGGGACGGCGGGACGCGGGGGCGGCCACCACGCCCCTCGGGTACCGCGCCGAGGTCCCACCGCCCGGGCCGGGAGCCGTACCCGAGGGAGGGGGGCGGAGAGATCCGGGCGCGGCCACCGCACCGCCCCGGTACGGCACGGAGGACCGACCCCCCGGGCCGGGAGCGGGAGGGAGGGAGCAGGGCGCGGCCACCACACCCTCCACGTACGGCACGGACGCCCCGCCGCCCGGGCCGGGAGTCCGTCGCGAAACGGCGGGGCGGTCGGATCCGGCCGGCGCCACGCCCCCCGGGTCCGCCACGGACACACCGCCGCCCGGGGCGGGGACGTCTCCGGGGGCCGGGCCCGGAGAGTCCGGCGGTCCTGGCTCTGCCGGGAGGGGGCGGGCGTCGTACGGCCGGGAAGCCGGGCCTTACGCGCCGGGTGTGCCGTACCGTCCGCCGAACCCGGCCACCAACCCGTACCTGCGGGTCCCGGACGACCTGCGGGAGCCGGAGGACGCCAGGCCGGGTGACGACGACTCCGGCGGCCCGGGGGACGGGGACATCTACGGCGCGCCCACGGTCGTGCGGCCCGTCGCGCCTCCTCCGCGCGGACCCCGCCAGTCCCCCGGGCCCAGGAACGGGAACGGTCCGCCCGCCCGGCCGGACGACGGGCCGCCTCCCCCGCCGCCGCCTCCCCCACCGCCGCGGAAACCGCGCGGAGGTCGGTGAGCCCCTGGGCCCGGCCGGCCTGCGCCCGCGGCCCCGCCAGCCGTCCCTCGGCCCCGTGCGCAAGGTTCACGCCACCCTCCCGACACCCACTGTTCCCTGTCCGCCAGGCGGACCTCGGGGGCGGTGCGGGCCGCCCGCCGGATACGGTGGAACCACCATGAGCGCTTCGCAGACCTCGTCCTCCGATGTCCCTGCCGACGTCCCTGCCGACGTCCCTGCCGACGTCCCCACCCTGCTGGTCAAGATCTTCGGCAAGGACAGGCCCGGCATCACGGCCGGCCTCTTCGACACCCTCGCCGCCTACTCCGTCGACGTCGTCGACATCGAGCAGGTCGTCACCCGTGGCCGCATGGTGCTGTGCGCGCTCGTGACCGAGCCGCCCGCCGGCCTGGAGGGCGGGCTGCGGGCGACCGTCCACAGCTGGGCCGAGTCGATGAAGATGCAGGCGGAGATCATCTCCGGCCTCGGCGACAACCGGCCGCGCGGCCTGGGCCGCTCCCTGGTCACCGTGCTCGGGCACCCGCTCACCGCGGAGGCCACCGCGGCGATCGCCGCGCGGATCACGAGGACCGGCGGCAACATCGACCGTATCTTCCGGCTCGCCAAGTACCCCGTGACCGCGGTCGAGTTCGCCGTCTCCGGCGTGGAGACCGAGCCGCTGCGCACCGCCCTGGTCACCGACGCGGCGAAGCTCGGCGTCGACGTGGCGGTGGTCGCCGCCGGCCTCTACCGGCGCGCGCAGCGCCTGGTCGTCATGGACGTCGACTCGACGCTCATCCAGGACGAGGTCATCGAGCTGTTCGCCGCGCACGCCGGCTGCGAGGACAAGGTCGCCGAGGTGACGGCGGCCGCGATGCGCGGGGAGCTGGACTTCGAGCAGTCCCTGCACGCGCGCGTGGCGCTGCTGGAAGGGCTGGACGCCTCCGTCGTGGACAAGGTGCGCAGCGAGGTGCGGCTGACGCCCGGCGCGCGCACCCTGATCCGCACACTGAAGCGGCTGGGCTACCAAGTGGGCGTCGTCTCGGGCGGTTTCACCCAGGTCACGGACGATCTGAAGGAGCGGCTCGGGCTGGACTTCGCCCAGGCCAACACGCTGGAGATCGTCGACGGCAGACTGACGGGCAAGGTCACCGGCGAGATCGTCGACCGCGCGGGCAAGGCGCGACTGCTGCGCCGGTTCGCCGCCGAGGCGGGCGTGCCGCTGTCGCAGACGGTGGCGATCGGTGACGGCGCGAACGACCTGGACATGCTGAACGCGGCCGGTCTCGGCGTGGCCTTCAACGCCAAGCCGGTGGTGCGCGAGGCCGCGCACGCCGCGGTGAACTTCCCCTTCCTGGACACGGTGCTGTACCTGCTGGGCATCACCCGCGAAGAGGTCGAGGCGGCGGACACCGTCGACACGGTCTGAACCGCCCCCGCGCCCGCCGGGAGACCCCGGCGGGCGCGTGTGGCGCCGGGCCCGTCACGCGGAGCGGGTCACTCGGCCGGCGCCCAGTAGTCCCGCAGGGTGGCCACGCCCGGCTCCAGGCTCTTCCACGAGCCCGTGAACGACAGCACGGCGAAGGCGGCGGCCGGGAAGCCGCGGCGGGCCATCCGCTCGCGCGCGTCGTCCTCGGCCGAGCCCGCCAGGACCTCGGCGAGCCCCTGGATCCCCGGGTTGTGGCCGATCACGAGGAGGTTCTGCACGTCGTCCTGGGCCTCGTTGAGCAGGGCGATCAGCTCACCCGGCGAGGCCTCGTAGATCCGCTCCTCGTAGACGGTTTTCGGCCGCTGCGGAAACTCCTGGACGGCGAGCTTCCAGGTCTCCCGGGTGCGGACCGCGGTGGAGCACAGGGCCAGATCGAAGGGGATGCCGGTGTCGGCGAGCCGGCGCCCGGCCTCCGCCGCCTCCATACGGCCCCGGTCGGCGAGCGGACGCTCGTGATCGGTCACCTGCGGCCAGTCGGCTTTCGCATGGCGGAAGAGGACAATCCTGCGGGGTTCTGCGACGCTCATGAGATCCAGCTTCGCATGAAACACGCCACAGGGCGCAGGGAGTTGACCACCGGCTCCGGCTGTGCTCAGTGGGCTGTCAGCTGCTGGATCCGCTCGACGAGGTGGGTGATCGCGGGGTCGCCCGTGGCCGCGTGGGCGTCGGACGGGTGCAGGATCAGCAGGAGCAGGGCGGTGAAGGCGAGCGCGGGCAGGGCGAGGGCCCACCAGGGCAGTCGGCTGTCGGCACCGGCCCGGGTCGCCGGATGGGGCCGGGTGTGCACAGGAGCCGACATGTCTGCCTCCGCTCTCCGAGTGGTCCGTGACCGCCTGGCGTGGTCACATCTCGAAGCTACGGAATGCGCGGGCACCGGCCCATCCGGTGATCCACCCACTTGACCCTGAGCCTCACCCCCTAGGGGGCAGGGGGGCTAGCCCCACCACGGGCCGTGCGGGCGTCCGGGATCAGGGCGAGGCGATGGTCGCGATGATCGCGATGACGATGAAGATCGCGAAGAAGGCGCCGAACACGAGCAGCATCTTCTTCTGACCGTGCTGGGGATTGGGGTCGAGCACTGGCATGGGGCAAGTGTCGCACCCGCCGCGCGCGCCGCGCGCCCCGGGGGTGGGCCGGGCCCCCGTGGCTCAGCGGCCCGCCTCGTCCTCGACCGTGCGGTCCCGGCCCGCCAGGAAGCCCACCACCATCTGCGGGACCATCAGGGCGCTCATCAGCGCGATCGGCAGGCCCCAGCCTCCGCTGTGCTGGTAGAGGACGCCGACCAGGAGCGGTCCGGGAATGGAGATCAGGTAGCCGGTGCTCTGGGCGAACGCCGACAGCTGGGCCACGCCCGGGCCCGTCCTCGCCCGCATGCCGACCAGGGTCAGGGCGAGCGGGAAGGCGCAGTTGGCGATGCCCAGCAGCAGGGCCCAGGCCCAGGCGCCGGCGGCGGGCGCGAGGTACAGCCCGGCGTAGCCGGCGAGGCCGCAGACGCCCAGGGCGAGGACGATCGGGCCCTGGTGCGGCAGCCTCGTGGCCAGGCGGGGTATGACGAAGGCCAGGGGCACGCCCATGACCATGGTGACCGCCAGCAGCAGCCCCGCGGTGCCGGCGGGGACACCGGCGTCCCGGAAGATCTGCGCCATCCAGCCCATGGTGATGTAGGCGGCGGTGGCCTGGAGCCCGAAGAAGACGGCCAGCGCCCAGGCGGTGCGGCTGCGGGTGATCCGCAGCGACGGAGCCGCGTCACGGGCGGCTTCCGGCGCGGTGGGGCCGTGCGCCGCGGTGGCGTCGGTCTCCGGCGCTTCCCCGGGGCCCCGCGGCACGGACCCGGGAGCGCCGGGCCGGGACCCGTCACCGTCCGGCACGGGCCCGGTGCCGTGCCGGCCGCGGGCGAACGGCAGCCACGGCACGACCGCCGCCACGGCCAGCGCCGCCCACAGGGCCAGGCCCGACTGCCAGCTCCCGCCGAGCGCGTCGGTCAGGGGCACGGTGACCGCCGCCGCGAGGGCCGTGCCCAGGGCGAGGGCCATCGAGTACAGGCCGGTCATGGAGCCGACGCGGTCGGGAAACCAGTGCTTGACGATGACCGGCATCAGGACGTTGCTGACCGCGATGCCCATGAGGGCGAGCGCGCTGGCGGCCAGGAAACCGGCCGTGCTCCCGGTGTACGGCCGCAGCAGCAGGCCGGTGGCGATGGCGGCCATTCCGGCGCACACCACCGCTCCCGCGCCGAAGCGGCGGGCGAGCCGCGGGGCCATGACGCCGAAGACGGCGAAGCACAGCGGCGGCACGGAGGTGAGCAGCCCCGCCACGCTGCCGCTCATGCCGAGCCCGTCGCGCACCTCCTCCAGGAGGGCGCCGAGGCTGGTGATGGCCGGGCGGAGGTTGAGCGCGGACAGCACGATGCCCGCGACCAGCAGCCGCATCGTCCACGCGCGCGGGGACGCGCCGCCCGGTTCCCCGGGGCCCGGCGCGGCGGAGCCGCGCACGGCCGGGGGTGTGGTCGTCCGGGTTGTCGTCCGCGTCTTCGTCCGGGTTTCCTCACGAGCCATGAGGCCCATCATAGAATCATGGGATGATTGACTGTCCACTCCGGTCCGGCCCCCGGACGCCCTCCGGGCCGCCGCTCGTGCGAAGGTGAGCCATGCCTCTGAGCCATCCCCGACGTTCGGCCCTGTCCGAGCAGGTCATCGCCGCGCTGCGGGCCCAGATCACCTCGGGCGAGTGGCCGGTCGGCTCCCGCATCCCGACCGAGCCGGAGCTGGTCGAGCAGCTGGGTGTCGCCCGCAACACCGTCCGGGAGGCCGTCCGCGCCCTCTCGCACAACGGCCTGCTGGACATCCGCCAGGGCTCCGGCACGTACGTCGTGGCGACGAGCGAGCTGGCGGGTGTGATGCAGCGGCGGTTCGCCGACGCCGACCCCCGGCACGTCGCCGAGCTGCGCTCCACGCTGGAGTCGGCGGCCGCTCGGCTGGCCGCCGAGCGGCGTACCGAGAAGGACCTCAAGCAGCTCGACACGCTGCTGCTGCGGCGGGAGGAGGCCTGGGAGTCCGGGGACGCGGAGGCGTTCGTGACCGCGGACGCGACGTTCCACCTGGCCGTGGTGTCCGCCTCGCACAACGACGTGATGACGGCCATGTACGCGGACCTGGGCGAGGTGCTGCGGGACTGGCTGCGCGAGGACGTCGGCGAGGAGCTGACGCCGGAGACGTACATGGAGCACGGACGGCTGCTCGACGCGATCCGCGCGGGCGACGCGGAGCAGGCGGCGGCCCAGGCGGCCCGCTATCCGTTCCTGTGCCGCCTGGGCGGGGTCAGCTCCCCTTCCGGTGACTGATCCACACCTCGTCGACCTCCTTCCAGCAGCGTCCGGTCAGCCGCACGGTCTGTGCGGGCGCGGTCGCCACCGGCGCGCTGTCGGTGTCGAGGTCCCACCAGCGGGCGCACTCGACGTGCAGGCTCACGCGGTCGGTCTCCGGATAGGGGTTGTGGCAGTGGGCGGTCACCGTGGAGCCGGTGACCCGGATGCGGCAGGCGGCACCGAACGGTTCCGCGGACTCGCGCTCGGCCGCGGGCACCCGCGCATCGGGCACCGCCTCGGACGCCAGGGTCATCACCAGAGCGACGGCGAGGGACAGTGAGACCGTTCGGCGGGACAAGCGCACAAGGGGACCTCCTCGGCCGTGCTGGGGAGGGGCTCACGTGGTGAACGCGTACTCCAGACTGCCCAGTTGCGAACCGGCCCGCCCGGGCTGCTGAGCCGAACGGGTGACGCCCCGCTCCCCGCGCGGGCGGGGGAACGGGGCGTCGGGGGCGTGCGGGGGGTCAGGCGCCGATGGCGTGCAGACCGCCGTCCACGTGGATGATCTCGCCGGTGGTCTTCGGGAACCAGTCGCTCAGCAGGGCGACGACGCCGCGGCCGGCCGGCTCCGGGTCCTTCAGGTCCCACTCCAGCGGGGAGCGGGAGTCCCACACGGACGCCAGCTCGCTGAAGCCCGGGATGGACTTGGCGGCCATGGAACCGAGCGGACCGGCCGAGACCAGGTTGCAGCGGATGTTCTGCTTGCCCAGGTCACGGGCCATGTAGCGGCTGGTGGCCTCCAGGGCCGCCTTGGCCGGGCCCATCCAGTCGTACTGCGGCCAGGCGAACTGCGCGTCGAAGGTCAGGCC
This sequence comes from Streptomyces sp. NPDC044921, assembly GCF_056432865.1. Classification (NCBI taxonomy): domain Bacteria; kingdom Bacillati; phylum Actinomycetota; class Actinomycetes; order Kitasatosporales; family Streptomycetaceae; genus Streptomyces; species Streptomyces sp. NPDC044921. The sequence continues at coordinate 239,315 of NZ_JBWKIF010000012.1, read as the reverse complement.
GACGACCGAGCCGCCGTTCTGCATCAGCGGCAGGCAGGCCATGGTCAGCGACTTCAGGGAGTACGCCGAGACGTGCATGGCGGTGGCGACCGACTCGAACGGCGTGTTCAGGAAGTTGCCGCCGAGGGCGTCCTGCGGGGCGAAGCCGATGGAGTGCACGACACCGTCGAGGCCGCCGAGCTCCTCGCCGACGACGTCGGCCAGGCGCCCGAGGTGCTCGTCGTTGGTCACGTCGAGCTCGATGACCTTGACGGGCTTGGGCAGCTTCCTGGCGACGCGCTCGGTCAGCGTGGGCCGCGGGAACGCCGTGAGGATGACCTCGGCGCCCTGCTCCTGGGCCAGCCGGGCGGTGTGGAAGGCGATGGAGGCCTCCGTCAGCACACCGGTGATCAGGACGCGCTTGCCCTCGAGAATTCCGCTCATGGTGATCAGTGACCCATTCCCAGTCCGCCGTCAACCGGGATGACGGCTCCAGTGATGTACGAGGCGTCGTCCGAGGCGAGGAACCGCACGGCCGCGGCGATCTCCTCCGGCTGGGCGTACCGGCCGAGCGGCACCTGCGCCACGATGCCGGCGCGCTGCTCGTCGGTGAGCACCTTGGTCATGTCGGTGTCGACGAAGCCGGGTGCGACGACGTTGAAGGTGATGTTGCGCGAGCCCAGCTCCCGGGCGAGGGACCGCGCGAAGCCGACCAGGGCGGCCTTGGAGGCGGCGTAGTTGGCCTGGCCCGCGGAGCCGAGCAGCCCGACGACCGACGAGATCAGCACGACGCGGCCCTTCTTGGCGCGCAGCATGCCGCGGTTGGCGCGCTTGACGACACGGAAGGTGCCGGTGAGGTTCGTGTCGACGACCGAGGTGAAGTCCTCCTCGGACATCCGCATCAGGAGCTGGTCCTTGGTGATGCCGGCGTTGGCGACGAGGATCTCGACGGGGCCGTGGGCCTCCTCGACCTCCTTGTAGGCCTGCTCCACCTGCTCGGCGTCGGTGATGTCGCACTTGACGGCGAGGCAGCCCAACTCCGTCAGGGCGGCCGGCGGCTCACCCGAGCGGTACGTGATGGCGACCTTGTCGCCGGCATCGGCGAAAGCGCGGGCGATGGCGAGGCCGATGCCCCGGTTGCCTCCGGTGACGAGAACCGAGCGGCTCAACGGATCACCCTTTCGGTAGCGGTCTGGTACCCCGCCCGGGCGCCTGGCGGGCAGGCGGCGATGACAGGCGGCTTCCCCGAAAACCTATCGGTCCCGGAACACCCGCGGACAATCGGGCACCGACAGTGGCACAGGGGCCGCACTGTCGGGTCCCTACAGAAGACCGTGGTCATCGGCGCGGAAAGCCGTGGCCCGCGCGCGGGATGGGCGACATGATCGGAGCAGTCACGAAGACACCGAGAACGGCAACCACGGTCACCTCGACAGAAAGAGACGGCGGTGCCTCATACCATCGACGAGGCCTTCACGGCCCTCCCCCTACGCGCCCTCGCCGACGCGGCCCTCGCACGCGCGCGTGCGCTGGGCGCCGAGCACGCGGACTTCCGGTTCGAGCGGGTGCGCAGCGCCTCCTGGCGGTTCCGGGACGCCAAGCCCGCCGGGTCGTCGGACACCACCGACCTCGGCTACGCGGTGCGGGTGGTGCACGGCGGCACCTGGGGCTTCGCGTCCGGTGTCGACCTGAGCATGGACGCCGCCGCCAGGGTCGCCGGGCAGGCGGTGGCCATGGCGAAGCTGTCCGCGCAGGTGATCAGGGCGGCGGGTTCCGACGAGCGGGTGGAGCTGGCCGACGAGCCGGTGCACGCCGACAAGACGTGGATCTCCTCGTACGAGGTCGATCCGTTCACCGTGCCCGACGAGGAGAAGGCCGGGCTGATCGCGGACTGGAGCGCGCGGCTGCTCGCGGCGCGCGGGGTCGACCACGTCGACGCCTCGCTGCTCACCGTCCACGAGAACAAGTTCTACGCCGACACGGCCGGGACCGTCACCACCCAGCAGCGGGTACGGCTGCACCCGGTGTTCAACGCCGTCGCGGTGGACGAGTCCAGCGGTGAGTTCGACTCGATGCGCACCCTCGCGCCGCCCGTCGGACGCGGCTGGGAGTACCTGCGCGGCACCGGCTGGGACTGGGAGGGCGAGCTGGAGCGGATCCCGGAGCTGCTCGCCGAGAAGATGCGCGCGCCGAGCGTCGAGCCGGGTCTGTACGACCTGGTGGTCGACCCGTCCAACCTGTGGCTGACCATCCACGAGTCCATCGGCCACGCCACCGAGCTCGACCGGGCGCTCGGCTACGAGGCCGCGTACGCCGGCACCTCCTTCGCCACCTTCGACCAGCTGGGCAAGCTGCGCTACGGCTCGGAGCTGATGAACGTCACCGGCGACCGCACCGCCGAGCACGGCCTGGCCACCATCGGCTACGACGACGAGGGCGTCGAGGGCCAGTCCTGGGACCTGGTCAAGAACGGCACGCTCGTCGGCTACCAGCTGGACCGGCGCATCGCGAGGCTCACCGGGTTCGAGCGGTCCAACGGCTGCGCCTTCGCCGACTCCCCCGGCCACGTGCCGGTCCAGCGCATGGCCAACGTGTCGCTGCGGCCGGACCCGGCGGGGATGTCGACCGAGGACCTGATCGGGGGCGTGGAGCGCGGCATCTACGTCGTCGGGGACCGGTCCTGGTCGATCGACATGCAGCGCTACAACTTCCAGTTCACCGGGCAGCGCTTCTACCGCATCGAGAACGGGCGCCTGGCCGGGCAGCTGCGCGACGTGGCCTACCAGGCGACCACCACCGACTTCTGGGGCTCGATGGCCGCGGTGGGCGGCCCCCAGACCTATGTGCTGGGCGGCGCCTTCAACTGCGGCAAGGCCCAGCCGGGCCAGGTCGCCGCCGTGTCGCACGGCTGTCCCTCGGCCCTGTTCAAGGGCGTCAACATCCTCAACACCACGCAGGAGGCCGGTCGATGAGCGCGCGCACCAGCAAACCCCACGAGGTCGTCGAGCGCGCCCTCGAACTGTCCCGGGCGGACGGCTGTGTCGTCATCGCGGACGAGCACTCCTCCGCCAACCTGCGCTGGGCGGGCAACGCCCTGACCACCAACGGCGTCACGCGCGGGCGCACCCTGACCGTCGTCGCCACCGTCGACGGCAAGGAGGGCACGGCCTCGGGGGTCGTGTCCCGGTCCGCCGTGACCGCCGACGAGCTGGAGCCCCTGGTGCGGGCCGCGGAGGCCGCCGCGCGCGGCGCCGGCCCGGCCGAGGACGCGCAGCCGCTGGTCACGGGCGTGGAGCGGTCGCCGGAGTTCACGGAGGCGCCCGCCGAGACCTCCTCGGCCGTGTTCGCCGGTTTCGCGCCGGCGCTCGGCGAGGCCTTCGCTCGCGCGCGGGCGGGCGGGCGCGAGCTGTACGGCTTCGCCCACCACGAGCTGGTGTCGTCGTACGTGGGCACCTCCACGGGGCTGCGGCTGCGGCACGACCAGCCGAACGGGACGCTGGAGCTGAACGCCAAGTCGCCCGACCGGACCCGGTCCGCGTGGGCCGGGCGCTCCACGCGCGACTTCAAGGACGTCGATCCGGCCGCCATGGACGCCGAGCTGGCCGTGCGCCTCGGCTGGGCCGAGCGGCGCGTGGAGCTGCCCGCGGGACGCTACGAGACGCTGCTGCCGCCGACGGCCGTGGCGGATCTGCTGATCTACCAGATGTGGTCGGCCTCGGGCCGGGACGCGGTCGAGGGGCGCACGGTCTTCTCCAAGCCCGGCGGGGGCACGCGGGTCGGCGAGAAGCTCACCGATCTGCCGCTGACCCTGCGCAGCGACCCGCACGAGCCCGGCCTGGAGACGGCTCCGTTCGTGATCGTGCACTCCTCCGGGGGCGACCAGTCGGTGTTCGACAACGGACTGCCGCTCGCGGCCACCGAGTGGATGCGCGAGGGCGAGCTGCGGCACCTGACGACCAGCCGCCACAGCGCGGGCCTGACCGGGCTCCCCGTGGCGCCGGGCATCGAGAACCTGATCCTGGACGGGGGCGAGGACCGCTCCCTGGACGAGATGGTCGCGAACACCGAGCGGGGGCTGCTGCTGACCTGCCTGTGGTACATCCGCGAGGTCGATCCGGCGACGCTGCTGCTGACGGGCCTGACCCGGGACGGCGTCTACCTGGTCGAGAACGGCGAGGTGACGGGCGAGGTGAACAACTTCCGGTTCAACGAGTCGCCGGTGGACCTGCTGGGGCGGGCCACGGAGGCCGGGCGGACCGAGAAGACGCTGCCGCGGGAGTGGAGCGACTGGTTCACCAGGGCCGCGATGCCGGCGCTGCGGGTGCCGGACTTCAATATGAGCTCGGTCAGCCAGGGCGTATAACCTCGTACCCACCACGAGGCCAATCAAGGAGATACGAGAACCGTGACGGACATCGTCGACGAGCTGAAGTGGCGCGGGCTGTTCGCTCTGTCCACCGACGAGGACGCTTTGCGCAAGGCGCTCGCGGACGGTCCCGTCACGTTCTATTGCGGCTTCGACCCGACGGCGCCGTCGCTGCACGTGGGGCACCTGGTGCAGGTGCTCACCGTGCGCCGGCTGCAGCAGGCCGGTCACCGGCCGCTGGCGCTGGTCGGCGGTGCCACGGGCCTGATCGGCGACCCCCGCCCGACCGCCGAGCGCACGCTGAACGACCCGGAGACCGTCGGCGGCTGGGTCGACCGGCTGCGCGCCCAGATCGAGCCGTTCCTCGACTTCGAGGGTGAGAACGCGGCCGTCATGGTCAACAACCTCGACTGGACGCAGAACCTCTCCGCGATCGAGTTCCTCCGGGACATCGGCAAGCACTTCCGCGTCAACAAGATGCTGACGAAGGACTCCGTGGCCCGCCGCCTGGAGTCCTCCGAGGGCATCAGCTACACGGAGTTCAGCTACCAGCTCCTGCAGGGCATGGACTTCCTCCAGCTCTACCGCCGCTACGGCTGCACGCTCCAGCAGGGCGGCAGCGACCAGTGGGGCAACCTCACGGCGGGCCTGGACTTGATCCACCGCCTGGAGCCGGACGCGACCGTGCACGCGCTGGCGACGCCGCTGATGACCAAGGCGGACGGCACCAAGTTCGGCAAGACCGAGGGCGGCGCCGTCTGGCTCGACCCGGAGATGACGACGCCGTACGCGTTCTACCAGTTCTGGCTGAACGTGGACGACCGGGACATCACCCGGTACATGCGCATCCTGTCCTTCCGCTCCCGTGCGGAGCTGGAGGAGCTGGAGAAGCAGACGGAGGAGCGTCCGCAGGCCCGGGCGGCACAGCGGGCGCTGGCCGAGGAGCTGACGACGCTGGTGCACGGCGCCGACCAGACGGCCGCCGTCATCGCCGCGTCCAAGGCCCTGTTCGGGCAGGGCGAGCTGGCGGAGCTGGACGAGCGGACGCTGGCCGCGGCCCTGTCCGAGGTGCCGCACATCCAGGTGGCCGAACTCGCCCCGGCCGTGGACCTGTTCGCCGAGGTCGGGCTGGTCGCCAGCAAGTCGGCCGCGCGCCGCACGGTCAAGGAGGGCGGCGCGTACGTCAACAACGTCAAGGTCGCCGGCGAGGACGCCGTCCCCGCCAGGGAGGACCTGCTGCACGGCCGCTGGCTGGTGCTGCGCCGGGGCAAGAAGAACCTGGCCGCGGTCGAGGTCACCGGCGGCTGACGCGCGCGGCAAGGGGGCGGTCCGCGGTGCCGGAGGGTACCGGGGCCGCCCCCCTTGCCGTGGGCGGCGTCAGGCGCTGCGTCTGCTCCCCCTGGCCGCCGTCCAGGCGCGGTCGCCCAGACCGACGAGGATGACCGCCATCACCAGCTGGAAGACGTGCCGCCACCAGTCGATGCCGGCCGTGGCGTCGACACCGGCCGCCCGGGCGATGGCGTTGCCGGCGATGGCGCCGATCATGCCCAGGATGACGGTCAGCCACAACGGCACGTGCTGCTTGCCCGGAATGATCGCCTTCGCGATCAGGCCGAGTACCAGTCCCACGATGATCGCCCACAACCAGCCCATCCCTGCCTCCTCGTACGGCTCGACGTGAGCACTACCGCCAGTGTCGGGCCAGCCGCCCCGCGCCGCATGCCGACGACGCCGTACGACGTACGGTGCGGACCGCTCGCACCGGCCGGAGCCCCCCGGTCTCGTAGCGGACGCGGACGCGGCGTAACGTGGGATCTGTCCTGGTCGGTTCCCCCCACCGGCCCGGGGCGGCTCTGGGGCGGGGACGGTCCGATACGGGCGGATGGTGGAATGCGATGCGGAAGCGGCATGGCGGTGGCGACGTCCAGGTTTTCCGGATCACCGGCGCCCGGGCGGGGCTGCAGGAGGACGTGCGCGGGCGGCAGCGCAGGTACGTGATCTCGATGTCCGTCCGTACGGTCTCGGTGATCCTCGCGGCGGTCCTGTGGAACGTCGAACGGCACGTGGCCGTCGTGGCGTTGGTGCTGGGGCTGGTGCTGCCGTACATCGCGGTGGTGATCGCGAACGCCGGGCGCGAGAACGCGCCGTCCCTGCCGTCGACGTTCGTGGCGCCGCCCGTGCGGCCGATGATCGCGCCACCGGGGCCGGGGGACGGCCGGGCGGAATCCGCCGCGGAAGACGCCGTGTCGGGGACGGTGCCGGGGGCGCGGAGCGAGTCGTCGGAGCGGTAGGGGCGCCGCGGGGCGGGCGGGACGTGCTCACAAACGGAAGTCACCTTCCCGCCAAGCTCAGGAAAAGCTCAGATCAATCATGTTGTTCCGGTGCCGGGTCCGGGGTTACCCGTGACATACTTCGTACGCGCTCCGCATCCCCCGTCGGAGCGACGGACCGACGCCGGGCAGCTCCCCCCGTGGCTGCTCGGCGTCGCCTTTTCTGTGCAGTGGTGAGATGAACCTGTGAGTGACGAGACGCCCGTCTGTTCCGCGAAGGGCTGCCGCGCCGACGCGGTGTGGGTGCTGGCGTGGAACAACCCGAAGATCCACACGCCGGAGCGCCGCAAGACGTGGCTGGCCTGTGAGGAGCACCGCGAGTACCTGTCGCAGTTCCTCGGGGTGCGGGGATTCCTGAAGGACGTGGTCCTCCTCCAGGAGTGGGAAGAGACCGCCTAGGTCCTCAGCCGCCGATCGCCGACATGGGGCGGTCCGGCTGCACGAACGCCGGGTCGTCGAGGCCGGCGCCCGCCTTCTTGCCCCACATCGCCAGGCGCCAGATGCGGGCGATCTCCTCGTCCGGGGCGCCCGAGCGCAGCGCGGCGCGCAGGTCCGTCTCCTCCCGGGCGAACAGGCACGTGCGTATCTGCCCGTCGGCCGTGAGGCGGGTGCGGTCGCAGGCCGCGCAGAAGGGGCGCGTGACGGAGGCGATCACGCCGACCACATGGGGGCCGCCGTCGACCAGCCAGCGCTCCGCCGGGGCCGAGCCGCGCTTCTCCTCGCCCTCGGGTGTCAGCGCGAAGCGCGTGCGCAGCGAGGCCAGGATGTCGCCCGCCGTGATCATGCCGTCGCGCTTCCAGCCGTGCTGGGCGTCCAGGGGCATCTGCTCGATGAACCGCAGCTCGTAACCGTGCTCCACGGCCCAGGCGAGGAGGTCGGGGGCCTCGTCCTCGTTGAGCCCCGGCATGAGGACCGAGTTGACCTTGACCGGGGTCAGGCCGGCGTCGCGGGCGGCGTGCAGGCCCTCGATGACGTCCTTGTGGCGGTCGCGGCGGGTGAGGGTCTTGAAGACGTCCGGCCGGAGCGTGTCCAGGGAGACGTTGACCCGGTCCAGGCCCGCCGCCTTCAGGGCCGCCGCGGTGCGCTTGAGGCCGATGCCGTTGGTGGTCAGCGACATCTGCGGGCGGGGCTCCAGGGCGGCCACGCGCTCGACGATGCCGACCAGGCCGGGGCGCAGCAGGGGCTCGCCGCCGGTGAAGCGGACCTCCTCGATGCCGAGGGAGGTGACCGCGATGCCGATCAGGCGGACGATCTCGTCGTCGGTGAGCAGGTCCGGCTTCGCCAGCCACTGCAGGCCCTCCTCGGGCATGCAGTACGTGCAGCGCAGGTTGCAGCGGTCGGTCAGCGAGACCCGTAGGTCGGTGGCCACTCGGCCGTAGGTGTCGATGAGCACGTGGGCCCCCTCCCTCGACGCGGATCGTGCCCGGAGCACTGGTCCTCCGACACCTGTGAGCCTACGTGACCCCACCGACAACGCCACAAGGCCCGATCCCACGACGTGGAACGCGGCCGCGCCGCAGGGACCTGGAGGTTCCTACGACGCGGCCGCGGGTGAGGAGTCGTGCTCAGTGGGCGCCGGTGCCGGTCAGGGACCTGACCTCCAGCTCCGCGTACTTCTTGGCGTCGGGCTCCTCCTTCGACAGGACCGTGCCGAGCCAGCCCATGAGGAAGCCGAACGGGATGGAGATGATGCCCGGGTTCTTCAGCGGGAACCAGGCGAAGTCCACGTCCGGGAACATCGCCTTGGGGTCGCCGGAGACGACCGGCGAGAACAGCACCAGGCCGACGGCGACGATCAGACCGCCGTAGATCGACCACAGGGCGCCCTGGGTGGTGAACCGCTTCCAGAACAGGCTGTAGAGGATCGTGGGCAGGTTGGCGGAGGCCGCGACCGCGAAGGCGAGGGCGACCAGCCCGGCCACGTTCAGGTCGCGGGCCAGGGCGCCCAGGCCGATGGAGACGACGCCGATGGCGACGGTCGCCCAGCGGGCCGCGCGGACCTCCTCGGCGCCGGAGGCCTGCCCCTTGCGGATGACGTTGGCGTAGATGTCGTGCGCGAAGGACGACGACGAGGCGAGGGTGAGGCCGGCGACCACGGCGAGGATCGTCGCGAAGGCGACCGCCGAGATCGTGGCGAGCAGGATCGCGCCCCAGGCCGAGTCGACGCCGCCGAGGTGCAGGGCGAGCAGTGGTGCGGCCGTGTTGCCGGACGGGTTGGAGGCGATGATCTCGTCCTGGGAGATCAGCGCGGCGGCGCCGAAGCCGAGGGCGATGGTCATCAGGTAGAAGGCGCCGATGATGCCGATGGCCCAGTTCACGGACTTCCGGGCGGCCTTGGCGTTGGGCACGGTGTAGAAGCGGATGAGGATGTGCGGCAGGCCTGCGGTGCCGAGCACCAGGGCGATGCCCAGGGAGATGAAGTCCAGCTTGGAGGTGCCGGTCGCGCCGTACTGCAGGCCGGGCTCCAGGAAGGCGGCGCCCTTGCCGCTGTTCTCGGCGGCGGTGCCGAGCAGGTCGGAGATGTTGAAGTCGAACTTCAGCAGCACCAGGAAGGTGATCAGGAGGGTGCCGCCGATGAGCAGCACGGCTTTGATCATCTGGACCCAGGTGGTGCCCTTCATGCCGCCGATGGAGACGTAGACGATCATCAGGATGCCGACCAGGGCGACGATGAGGATCTTGCCCGCGTCGGAGGTGATGCCGAGCAGCAGCGAGACGAGGACGCCCGCGCCGGCCATCTGGGCCAGCAGGTAGAAGATCGACACGACGATCGTGGAGGTGCCGGCGGCGGTGCGGACCGGGCGCTGGCGCATGCGGTAGGCGAGGACGTCGCCCATGGTGTAGCGGCCGGAGTTCCGCAGCGGCTCGGCCACCAGGAGCAGGGCGACCAGCCAGGCGACCAGGAAGCCGATGGAGTACAGGAAGCCGTCGTAGCCGAAGATGGCGATGGCGCCGGCGATGCCCAGGAAGGACGCCGCGGACATGTAGTCGCCGGAGACGGCGAGGCCGTTCTGGAAGGCGCTGAACTGGCGGCCGCCGGCGTAGAAGTCGGCGGCGTCCTTGGTCTGGCGCCCGGCCCAGATGGTGATGCCGAGGGTGGCCAGGACGAACAGCGCGAACAGGGTGATGATCAGCGGGCGGTGCTCGCTGGCCTCGTTCGCGGCGAGCAGGGTCTGCTGTGCGGTGCTCATGCGCCGCCCTCCATCCGGGACTTGATGGCCTCGGCCTTGGGGTCGAGCTTCGCGGCGGCGTGCTTCGAGTACCACCAGGCGATGAGGAACGTGGTGACGAACTGGGCGACGCCGAAGACGAAGGCGACGTTGATGTTGCCGAACAGCTTGGTGCCCATGAAGCCGCCGGCGTAGTTCGACAGCAGCACGTACAGCAGGTACCAGGCGATGAAGGCGACGGTCAGCGGGAAGGCGAAGGAGCGGTAGGAGCGGCGCAGTTCACCGAACTCCGCGCTCTCCTGCACCTCGGTGAACTCCTCGGGTGAGGGGAGTTTGTGTTGCTCTTTCGAGGGGGGCGGTGCGTCGGTGGCCACGGAGTCTCCTCGCAATGACGGAAGCGGTGGGTACGGGGACGGAGGCGAGTGTCCTCGCGCTCCTTGTTCAACGTCACGGCGGCACGCGAGGAGCGGTTCAACCGCGTCGCGTTCTTTCCGAAGTCGTTCCGACAAAACGTTGCTGGCCAGCGAGTGGCCGGGATAGCTTCACCCTGCACCACCTCGTCATGTACCTGCCCGAGCACCACCTGTGCCTCGGGCCGGTTTCGTTTCCGGAGGATGTGGAGACCCCATGTCTCACTTGCTTTCCAGACGCCGGCTCGCCCTCGCCGTGCCCGTCGTACTGTCGCTGACGGCCTCGCTCGGCTTCCTGCCCGCCGCCGCCTCGGCGGCCCCGCAGGCGGAGCGGGCCACCCGGACGGCGGACGCGCCGCAGCTGGCGTACGTCGTCAACACCAAGGTGGACCGGCACACGATCGCGTCGGTGAAGAAGGCGATCGGGAAGGCCGGCGGCTCCGTCGTGGCGACGTACGAGCGGATCGGCGTCATCGTCGTCCACTCCTCGAACCCCGACTTCGCCAAGACCGTCCGCGCGGTGCGCGGAGTCCACTCCGCCGGTGCGACGCGCACGGCGCCGCTGGCCGCCGCGGGGACGAAGGAGGAGGGCGCCGCCCGGTACCTGACGGCCGCCCAGGCCGAGCGGGTCGGGGCCGCCTCCGCGCGGACGCCCGAGAGCGAGCCCCTCGAAGCGGACCAGTGGGACCTGCGCGCGATCGGCGCCGACAAGGCCGCGAAGATCAACCCGGGCAGCCGCAAGGTGACGGTCGCGGTGATCGACACCGGCGTGGACGACACCCACCCCGACATCGCCCCGAACTTCTCCGCCTCCCAGTCCGCCAACTGCGCCGGCGGCAAGGCCGACACCAGCGAGGGCGCCTGGCGGCCGTACACGCCCGAGGACTACCACGGCACGCACGTCGCCGGTTCCATAGCCGCCGCCCGCAACGGGACCGGCGTCGCCGGCGTCGCTCCCGGTGTGAAGGTGTCCAGCATCAACGTGACCGACCGGGCGAACGGCCTCTTCTACCCGGAGAGCGTCGTCTGCGCGTTCGTGTTCGCCGCCGACCACGGCGTCGAGATCACGAACAACAGCTACTACGTCGACCCGTGGCTGTACAACTGCATGGACGACCCGGACCAGCGCGCCGTCGTCACCGCGGTCAACCGGGCGCAGCTGTACGCCCAGAAGAAGGGCACGCTGCACGTCGCCGCGGCGGGCAACTCCAACCACGACCTGGACGCGGACGCGATCGTCGACGACTCCAGCCCGAACGACACCACGCCCGTCGAGCGCACCATCGACCCGCACGAGTGCTTCGACATCCCGACCCAGCTGCCGGGCGTCGTCACGGTGAGCGCGACCGGCGTCCAGAACGTCAAGTCGTACTACTCGACGTACGGCAAGGGCGTCGTCGACGTCGCCGCGCCGGGCGGCGACCGCCGCTACCAGATCCCGGACACGCCCTCCAAGGACGGCCGCATCCTGTCCACCATGCCGAACGGCGCGTGGGCCTTCCTGCAGGGCACCTCGATGGCCTCCCCGCACGCCGCCGGGGTCGCCGCGCTGCTGAAGTCCAAGCACCCCTGGGCCTCGCCGGCCCAGCTCCAGGCGCTGCTGAAGGCGCAGGCCGACGAGACGGCCTGCCCCACGTCCTACGACCAGGACGGCGACGGCACGCAGGACGCGGTGTGCGAGGGCGGCAAGCGCGTCAACGGCTTCTACGGCCACGGCATCGTCAACGCGCTGCGCGCGGTCAGGTGACCCGCGCCCCACGGGCCTCCCGCACGGCCTCCTCGTACCGCGAACGAACTGGAGACACCATGACTGCGCCGCACGCGCGCTACCGCCGCGCCGTCGCCATCCCGGCCGGAATGGCCGTGGCCACGGCCCTCGCGTTCCTGCCGAACGCCTCGGCCACGGCCGCCGAGGACACCCCCGCGGCGGTCTCGGCCGACGCGACCCCGCTCAGCTACGTCGTCAACGTCAAGCCCGGGCACGGCACCTCGGCCTACGTGAAGAAGGCCATCGGCAAGGCCGGCGGCACGATCGTGACGTCGTACGACCAGATCGGCGTCATCGTCGTCCACTCCTCGAACCCCGACTTCGCCAGGACCATCCGCACGGTGCGCGGCGTGCAGTCGGCCGGCGCCACCCGCACCGCGCCGCTGCCCTCGGCGTCGACGGGCGACCTGGGCGCGCCGAAGGTGCTGAGCGCGGCCGAGGTCGCGCGGGCCGAGGCGGCCGCCGGGCAGGACCCGCTGGAGTCCCTGCAGTGGGACCTGCCCGCCATCAAGGCGGACAAGGCGCACGAGAAGTCGCTGGGCAGCGACAAGGTCACCGTCGCGGTGATCGACACCGGCGTGGACGACACCCACCCCGACATCGCGCCCAACTTCGACCGCAAGGCGTCGGTCAACTGCGTGACGGGCAAGCCGGACACGTCCGAGGGGGCCTGGCGGCCGAGCGCCGAGGAGAGCCCGCACGGGACGCACGTCGCCGGTGAGATCGCGGCCGCCAAGAACGGCGTCGGCATGACGGGTGTCGCGCCCGGCGTGAAGGTCTCCGGCATCAAGGTGTCCACCACGGCCGGCTTCTTCTACACGGAGGCCGTGGTCTGCGGCTTCGTGTGGGCGGCCGAGCACGGGGTCGACGTGACGAACAACAGCTATTACACGGACCCCTGGTACTTCAACTGCAAGAACGACCCGGACCAGAAGGCGCTCGTGGAGGCCGTCAAGCGGGCTGCGCAGTACGCCGAGCGCAAGGGCGCGGTCAACGTCGCGGCGGCCGGCAACGAGAACTACGACCTGGCCTCCGACGAGATCACCGACCCGTCCTCCCCGAACGACACCACGCCGGGCGAGCGGGTCGTCGACCCCTCGGAGTGCCTCGACATACCGACCCAGCTGCCGGGTGTCGTCACGGTCGCGGCGACGGGTGCGAAGGGCATCAAGTCGTCCTTCTCCAACTACGGCCTGGGCGTGGCCGACATCGCCGCGCCGGGCGGCGACTCCACGGCCTACCAGAAGCCGGAGCCGCCGGCCACGAGCGGGCTGATCCTGGGCACGCTGCCGGGCGGCAAGTGGGGTTACATGGCCGGTACGTCGATGGCCTCCCCGCACGTCGCGGGCGTCGCCGCGCTCATCAAGTCGACGCACCCGTACGCCTCCCCGGCCCTGGTCAAGGCGCTGCTGTACGCGCAGGCCGACGCCAAGGCGTGCACGGACCCGTACGACATCGACGCCGACGGCAAGGTCGACGCGGTGTGCGAGGGCCCGAAGAACCGCAACGGCTTCTACGGCTGGGGCATCGCGGACGCGCTGGACGCGGTGACCAGGTAGAGCGGATGTGAGGGCGATCCGGGCCGGGCGGGGACACCCGCCCGGCCCGCTTCGTCCCCGGGGCCGCCCGGCGGACGCCCTTCCGACTTGCCCGGCCCTGTGGAGTTTGGTGAAGATCCTGGGGTGACCTTGACAAGATCTGCACCCGGGGTGGCCGGTACGAGGGGGCGCGTCGGTGCCGGGCGGGCCGTCGCCGTCCTGGTGCTCGTGGCACTGGCCGCGCTCGTTCCGCTGCTCGGGCCGTCCGCCGCGCTGCACGGCACCGGGGAGGCCGGGGCGCCCGGGGCCGGGGGCATAGCCCTGCTGCGCACGGTGCTGTTCGCGGCGCTGTGCATACCCGTCGGCGAGGTGTTCGTGAACCGGCTGGCGCGGTCCGTGCCGGGGGCGCGCACCGCTCCCCCGCCGGCGCCCCGCAGCTGGTCGCCCTGGGCGGCCGCCGCCGGGTTCCTGGCCGCCCTCGCACTCGCCTCGGTCGTCGCCACGGGCAATCTGGTGCCGGGCGGCCCGGCCGACATCGACGTCGGCGGCCTGTACGCCACCCGGGACGGCAAGCTGGCCCTGCTGGAGGTCAACGCGTTCCTCGTGGCGGGCCTGTGCGCGGTGTCCCGGCGCCCGGCCACCCAGGTGCTGCCGCTGGCGGCCGTGATCGTCGCCGAGGCGCTGCGCGCCCATCCCACCACCGAGCCCACGCCGCTGACCGGCTCCGGCCTGACGCTCGTGCACCTGACCTGCGCGGCCCTGTGGGTGGGCGGTCTGCTGCACGCCCTGCGCGTGCTGCGGCTGCGGCGCGACGCGGCGGGCGCGGCCCTGCTCGGCCTCTACGCGCGCGTGGCGGCCGTACTGCTGGCCGCCATCACCGCGACGGGCGTGTGCAGTTCGCTGCGGCGGATGCCGCCCGAGACGATCCTGGAGCAGCTGACGGCGACGGCGTACGGACGCGCCCTGCTCGCCAAGGTGCTGCTCGTGGCCGCCGTCGCCGTGCTCGCCCTGTGGGCCCGGCGGCGGTTGCGCCGGGCGGCCGATCCGCTGACCGCCTGCACGCCGGCCCGGGCGGAGGTCGTCGCGCTGGGCCTGGTGGTCGCGGTCTCCGGGCTGATGACGGCACTGCCGGTCCCCATCCGCTGGTAGCACGGCACCCCGCCGGCCCCCTTCAGACCACGCGCATCTCGCCGTACGTCGCGGCCGGTGCGCGGCGCGCGTTGAGCGCCCCGAGCGCGCCGCCGGCCAGGAGGACTTGCGCGGCGATGTAGGTGAGCATGACCCAGAAGTCGGGCCGGGGCGGCTGCGGCCAGTCGGCGACGCCGGTGGCGATGAGCGTGTCGGACAGCAGGAAGAGCGCCCCGCCCGTGCCGGTGTAGAGGCCGAGCCGGGTGCCGGCCCCGTACGCCATGGCCGTGAGCAGGAGGCTGTACCCGGCGACGGGCACGCGCAGTTGCGGCGGCAGGTCCGGCCACAGCAGCGTGACGGTCGCGAGGAGGGCGACGGCGTATCCGAGGGCCAGCAGGCCCGCACGCGCGCGGGGGACGGCGTACCGGCTGCCGTGCCGGTGGAAGAGCAGGAGCCAGCAGAGGTGTCCCGCGGCGAAGGAGGCCATGCCGGCGAGGAAGGCCGGCTCGGCGTCGAAGAGCAGCAGGACGTCCCCGCCCCAGCCGAACAGCAGGGCGGCCAGGAGCGGCCGGGGCGCCCGGCGCAGGGCGGCCCAGAGTGCCAGCAGCGGCATCAGCAGGGGCTTGGTGACGGTGTGCCCGGTGCCGAGACCGGCGGCCAGGAAGGCCAGGTCGACTGCGGCGGTCAGCGCGAAGGCGGCCAGGACGAGGCGCGGGGGGTTCACGCCGTCGGGGTCTTCCCGGCGGGCGCCGTCCCGACGGCGGGACCCTGTTCGTGCGCGGTCCCGGCCGCCGGGAAAGCCGTCGCGGAGCCGTCGGCCGGCGCCGCCGCCCGTGCCGGTCCCCACCCCGGCCCGCGGAACACCCGACCCGCGCGCTCGCTCCAACTGCGTGCCGCCTTCAGGTCCTTGGCGATCGAGACGTACTCGTGGGTCGCCACCTTCAGCAGGTTGTAGGTGTCGATGTTCTTGGTCAGCCCGTACCGGGGCCGCTCGGTCTCCGCGACGAACGAGCCGAACAGCCGGTCCCAGACGATGAGGATGCCGCCGAAGTTGCGGTCCAGGTAGCCGCCCTGGGAGGCGTGGTGCACGCGGTGGTGCGAGGGCGTGTTGAAGACGAACTCGAACCAGCGGGGCATCTTGCCGATCCGCTCGGTGTGGATCCAGAACTGGTAGACGAGGTTCGCCGAGGAGCAGAACGCGAGGGCGGCCGGGTGCACGCCGGCGAGGATGAGCGGCACGTAGAACGGCCACACGGTCAGGGACGTCCAGGGCTGGCGCAGCGCGGTGGTGAGATTGAACTTCCGGCTGGAGTGGTGGACGACGTGACAGGCCCACAGGATGCGGATGACGTGGTGACCGCGGTGGGACCAGTAGTAGAAGAAGTCCTGCCCGAGCAGCATCAGCGGGATCGTCCACCACAGCACGGGCACGCGCAGGGGCGTGAGTTCGTACAGCGCCGTGTAGATCGCCAGGATCGGGATCTTCCACAGGAAGTCGAAGACGAGGCTGCCGAGCCCCATGCCGACGCTCGTCGCGGCGTCCTTCGCCTCGTACCCCGCGGCGTCCTCGTCGGGGTGGAGACGGTAGCTCACCATCTCGACCACGGTGAGCAGCACGAAGGCGGGGATCGACCACAGCACGACATCGGGCAGGTTCGGCATGCAAGCACCGTAGGACCGCCGTCGTGGCCCCACCAGACGTTGTTACCGACAAGTATGAACGACGGTACGCGCTTGCTTCTTGGCGATCTCCACCAAACCGGCCCCCGTCGAGCAGACGTACGCCCCGCGAACGGACAGACCGGACAAGCCGTCTGAGGGGGCGTCGGGAAGGACGCGGGCGCGCCCCTGGCGGACGGCGGTGTCAGTCCCGGCCCGTATCCTCGTGAACCATGCTCGATGACCTGACGACCGCAGCGTTCTCCGCCACGGTGTGGCCGGCCGCCTATCCCCAGGGATACGCGGTCGTTGACGTGGAGACCACGGGCCTGGCCCGGGACGACCGCATCATCTCCGCGGCCGTCTACCGGCTGGACGCGCGCGGCGAGGTCGAGGACCACTGGTACACGACGGTCAACCCGGAGCGCGACCCGGGCCCGGTGTGGATCCACGGGCTGACGAGCGAGGCGCTGGAGGGGGCGCCGCTGTTCCAGGACGTCGCCGAGGAGTTCGCCGCCCGGCTGACGGGACGGGTCCTCGTCGCGCACAACGCCGTCTTCGACTGGCAGATGATCGCCCGCGAGTACGCGCGCGCGCAGCGCGAGGCGCCGGTGCGGCAGCGGCTGTGCACCATCGCGCTCGCCAAGGAGCTCGGCCTGCCGCTGCCCAACCACAAGCTGGAGTCCCTCGCGGCGCACTTCGGCGTCGTGCAGCGGCGGGCCCACCACGCGCTGGACGACGCGCGCGTGCTGGCGGAGGCGTTCCGCCCCAGCCTGCGGGCCGCGGCGGCGAACAACCTGCGGCTGCCGCTGCACGAGTGCCGGCCGCTGACGGAGTGGTCGGACCGTCCCGCCACGCCCCGCATCGGGCAGCAGGCGGGCTACGGCGGTTACCGGCCGACCAGTTGGCGCCCCTCGCGCAAGCGCCCCGCCTGCCCCTACCCCAACCCGGGGCGCTACGAGCCGGGCGGGCGGCTCAAGCAGGGCATGCGGGTCGCCTTCTCGGGTGACACCTCGACCGAGCGGGAGCTGCTGGAGGACCGCGCGACCGAGGCCGGGCTGCACGTGGCCACGAGCCTGTCCCGGCTGACGAGCCTGCTCGTCACCAACGACCCGGACTCGGGCACGTCCAAGGTGGTCAAGGCCCGCCAGTTCGGCACGCCGGTGGTGGACGAGGCGGCCTTCGGGCAGCTCCTCGCGGACGTGGAGCCGGCCACCGAGGGGTGACCGGGGGCGGGGCGCGGGCCGACCGTACGGACGGGTGATTGCCGGGCGACTCGCCCGGCGGCCGCTCGCCCGGGCCGGGGTCACGGCCCACCCTGTGGCCCATGGCGACCTGTGAGGTTTGTGGCAATCAGTACGGAATGACCTTCGAGGTGCACGCGCAGGGCGCGGTGCACGTCTTCGACTGCTTCGCCTGCGCGATCCACCGCATGGCCCCCATCTGCGAGCACTGCCGGGTGCAGATCATCGGGCAGGGCGTGGAGGTCGAGGGCCACTGGTACTGCGGCGCCCACTGCGCCCGCGCGGAGGGAAAGGCGGGGATCGTCGACAAGGTCTGAACCCGTACCCACCTGAATGCACCCCACGACCGAGTTGTACGGTCGTGGGGTGTACCGCTTCCTGATGTCCCGGCAGTGGGTGATCCTCACGCTGATCGCCCTGCTCCTCATCCCCACGATGATCAGGCTGGGTATCTGGCAGATGCACCGCTACGAGGAGCGCACCGCCCGGAACCAGCTGGTCAGCGACGCGCTGGCCGCCGATCCGGTGCCGGTGGAGAAGCTGACCGCGCCCGGGCACACCGTGACCAGCGCCGAGCGGTACCGGACCGTGACCGCCAAGGGCCGCTTCGAAGCCGAGGACGAGGTCGTCGTCCGCCGCCGCACCAGCTCCGACGACGAGGTCGGCTACCACGTCCTCACCCCGTTCGTCCTGGACGACGGCAAGGTGCTGCTGGTCAACCGGGGCTGGGTCCCCTCCGGCCCGACCCAGACCGCGTTCCCGGAGGTCCCCGCACCGCCCGCCGGCGAGGTCACCGTCCAGGGGCGGCTGATGCCCAGCGAGACGACCGCGGCCAGCGGCATCAAGAACCTCAAGGACCTGCCGGACCGGCAGATCATGCTGATCAACAGCGAGCTGGAGGCGCGCCGCCTGGGCGCCGAGGTGCTCGGCGGCTACATCGCCCTGACGGCGCCCGAGCCCAAGGGCGCCACCCCGGAGCTGCTGGGGAACCCGGGCAAGGAGGACGCGGCGCTGAACTACGCGTACGCCGTCCAGTGGTGGCTGTTCGCGGCGGCGGTCCCGGTCGGCTGGGTGATCCTGGCCCGCCGTGAGGCCCGGGAGCGGGCGCAGGCGGCGGCCGGGAAGCGGGACTCCAGCGAGGCGGAACCGGCGGCGGTCTGACCGGGCCGTCCGACCCGGCCGCCGGCGGAATGTCACTCCCGTCGGCCCCACCCTGATTGCCGCGCCGACTTGCCGGGAACCCGCACTGCGTGCACCCCCGCATCGAGGACTACGCGATCATCGGAGACGAACAGACCGCGGCCCTGGTCGGCACGGACGGATCGGTGGACTGGCTGTGCCTGCCCCGCTTCGACTCGGCCGCCTGTTTCGCGAAACTGCTCGGTGACGAGGACAACGGCCACTGGCGCATCGCCCCCGTGGGGGCGGACCGGTGCACCCGGCGCGCCTACCGCCGCGACACCCTCGTCCTGGACACCGAATGGGAGACCGAACAAGGGGCGGTCCGGGTCACCGACCTGATGCCCCAGCGCGACGAGGCACCCGATCTCGTGCGCATCGTCGAGGGCCTGGACGGCGAGGTCACGCTGCACAGCGTGCTCAAACTGCGCTTCGACTACGGCTCGATCGTCCCGTGGATGCGCCGCTCGGACGGCCACCGGGTCGCCGTCGCCGGCCCGGACTCCACCTGGCTGCGCAGCGAGCCGGAAGTGACCAGCTGGGGCGAGGACTTCGGCACGCACGCGGAGTTCACCGTGAAGAAGGGGGAGAAGGTCGCGTTCGTGCTGACCTGGCACCCCTCCCACGAGCCGCGCCCCCCGCTCGTCGACCCCTTCGAGGCGCTGCGCCACAGCGTGGAGGACTGGCAGGCCTGGGCCTCGCGCTGCCGCTACGACGGGCCGTACCGGGACGAGGTCGTCCGCTCCCTGATCACCCTGAAGGCCCTCACCTACGCCCCGACCGGCGGCATCGTCGCCGCAGCCACCACCTCGCTGCCCGAGGAGCCGGGCGGTGTGCGCAACTGGGACTACCGGTTCTGCTGGCTGCGCGACTCCACCCTCACCCTGGGCGCGCTGCTCGCGGCGGGCTACCAGGAGGAGGCCGAGGCCTGGCGGAACTGGCTGCTGCGCGCGGTCGCGGGCGACCCGGCCGACCTGCAGATCATGTACGGCCTGGCGGGTGAGCGGCGGCTGCCCGAGTTCGAGCTGCCCTGGCTGTCCGGCTTCGACGAGTCCACGCCCGTCCGCATCGGCAACGACGCCGTGAACCAGCTCCAGCTGGACGTCTACGGCGAGGTGATGGACTCCCTGTCGCTGGCCCGCGAGTCGGGCCTGTCGCCCCAGCCGGACGTGTGGGCGCTGCAGACGGCCCTGATGGACTTCCTGCGCACGAACTGGCAGCAGCCCGACGAGGGACTGTGGGAGGTACGCGGCGGCCGGCGCCAGTTCGTGCACTCCAAGGTGATGGTGTGGGTGGCCGCCGACCGCGCCGTGCGCACCCTGGAGCGGCATCCGGAGCTGCACGGCGACCTGGACGGCTGGCGCGCGCTGCGCGACGAGGTGCACCGCGAGGTGTGCGAGAAGGGCTACGACGCCGAGCGCAACACCTTCACGCAGTCCTACGGCTCGCGGGAGCTGGACGCCGCGCTGCTGCTCATCCCGCGCGTCGGCTTCCTGCCGCCGGACGACCCCCGGGTGCTCGGCACGATCGAAGCCGTCCGCGAGGAGCTGGACCACGGCGGCCTGCTGCGGCGTTACAGCACCACCGACTCGGACGTCCCGGCGGACGTCGACGGGCTGCCCGGCAGCGAGGGCACCTTCCTGGTGTGCTCGTTCTGGCTCGCGGACGCCCTGTTCATGACGGGCCGCACCAAGGAGGCGCGCGAGCTGTTCGAACGGCTGGTGGCTCTGGCCAACGACGTGGGTCTGCTGTCCGAGGAGTACGACCCGGTGGCCGGCCGGCAGCTCGGCAACTTCCCGCAGGCGTTCAGCCACATCGGCCTGGTGAACACCGCCCTCGCCCTGTTCGGGGCCAACGGGGCAGGATAGGGGCCATGGATCTTGGACTGAAGGACCGGGTGTACGTCGTGACCGGGGCCACGCGGGGCCTCGGCAACGCCTCCGCGCGTGAACTCGTCGCGGACGGGGCGAAGGTCGTCGTCTCGGGGCGGGACGACGAGAGCGCCGCCGACGCGGCCGCCGCGCTGGGCCCGAACGCGGTGGGGGTGGGCGTCGACAACGCCGACCCCGAGGCGGCGTCCCGGCTGATCGGGGCCGCGCGGGAGCACTTCGGGCGCTTCGACGGTGTCCTGGTCAGTGTGGGCGGGCCGCCGGCCGGGTTCGTCGCCGACAACACCGACGAGCAGTGGCAGGCGGCGTTCGAGTCGGTGTTCCTCGGCGCCGTGCGGCTGGCGCGCGCCGCGGCGGCCGAGCTGGAGGCCGGGGGCGTCATCGGTTTCGTGCTGTCCGGCTCGGTGTACGAGCCGATTCCCGGCCTGACCATCTCCAACGGGCTGCGGCCGGGGCTGGCCGGGTTCGCCAAGTCGCTCTCCGACGAGCTCGGTCCGCGCGGCATCCGGGTGGTCGGTGTGCTGCCCGGCCGGATCGACACCGACCGGGTGCGCGAGCTGGACTCGCTGTCGGCCGATCCCGAGGCGACCCGGGCGGCCTCGGAGTCGCGGATCCCGCTGCGGCGGTACGGGACGCCCCAGGAGTTCGGGCGGGTGGCCGCGTTCCTGCTGTCGCCGGCCGCGTCCTATCTGACCGGGGTCATGGTGCCGGTGGACGGCGGTGCCCGGCACGGGTTCTGAGCGGACGGCGCCGCTCAGCTGACCCGTTCGGCGCCGTGTCTGACCCCCCGCAGCCGCACCTCCGCCGGGAGGGAGGCGAGCCCCGCCGACGCCCTGGCGTGGGCGAGGGCGCCGCTCGTGAAGTCGGTCAGGGCGGCTCCCGGGTCCACGTGCGGCTCCAGTGCGAGGCGGACGTGGGCCTCCGGGGCGGTGCGGCGGCCCGTCAGATGGGCCCGCGACCGGTCGACGCCGTCGATCCGGGCCGCCTCCTCGGTGAGGACGTGCTCCAGGGCGCGGCCGCGCAGCAGGGCGCCCTCGCCGTCGCCGGTGTCGACCAGGACCTCGGCGAGCCGGCGCCTGCGCACCACCGCGACCAGCCACCACAGGGCGAGCAGCAGCAGCACCGCGAGCGCGGCGATGACGACCGGCCACCACCAGCCGGAGTCCCGCCAGCGGGTGCGCTCGGCGTCGCTGAGCAGCACGTCGTGCTCGCCGTCGTGGATCCACCAGGAGGGCGCCGGCGCGCCGAGGCCGACGGCCAGCACCGAGCCGCCCAGCACCAGCAGCACCAGGCCCAGCAGGCCGAGGAACACCCGGTTCACGCCCCTGATCATCGTCCTCATCCCTTCCGGCCCGGGCGCCGTACCCGCACCGACAGCGAGGGCGGCCGGGACAGTCCCAGGCCGCGCACGGCGTCGCCGAGCACGGCGTCCAGGTCGGTCCGTACCTCGTCCAGTTCCCGGAAGTGCGCCAGGGCGCGGACGTTCGCCCGGCGCCGGCGCACCCTGACCCGGGCCGACTGCACACCGGCCACCTCCATGGCCCGGTCGCGCAGGGCGCCGGCGGCGGCGTCCCGGTCCAGCCCCGCGCGGACCCCGGCGTGGGTGCGGCGCATCGGCAGCACGTGCCGCAGGCCCGGGGTGGCGGCCAGGACGACCAGCCAGAGGCCGAGCGCGGCGGCGACCCCGGCCCCGGCGAGTACCCACGTGTCGTCCAGCGGCCGTTCGGCGAGCTGCCGGGTCAGGTCCCGGCGCCAGGCCATGCCGGGCCGGCCCGCGCGCACCGAGACGACGTCGTAGAGGAACAGCCCCGCGAGGCCCAGCAGGAGCAGCGCGGCGACGCCCGCGGGAACGCGGCGCGCCGACCAGAAGCGGCCCGCGCGGCGGCCCTCGTCCCCGGCCCTCGGGGCGGACCGGTCGGGTGTGGTGCCGTCTTCCGCCTGCGGCTTGCGCAGGAGGGGCAGATGCTGGGTCGTGGCCTCGGGCTCGGTGCCGTCGGGCTCGGCGCCCTCGGGCCCGGTGCTCTGGGGTGGGCTCATCGCGTCCTCCGCTGTCCGGCTCCCGGTGCTCCGGCCAGGTGCAGCCCCTCCACGTGCACGACGACCTCCGGCACGTGCATGCCCACCAGGGCGCCCACCCGCTCGACGACCCGGCGGCGCACGCGGCGGCAGCGCTCGCCGATGTCGCAGGGGTAGTCGAGCTCCACGTGCACCCGCACGTGGACGACGTCGTGGTGGACGGTGACACCGGCCGACGGCCCGGCGACGCCGGGCGGCAGCGTCCCGACGGCCTCCCGGGCCGCCTGCGAGGCGATCTTCGCCACCACCCGGTCGGCGATGCCGGTCGCGCCGCGCTCACCCGGCGGGACGACGGTCCGTGCTCGGTCGAGCTCACCGGCCCCCGTGCTCACGGGCGTCACCGCCGCCGTTCGTCACGGCTGCGGAAGAAGTCGCCGAAGTCCATGTCCCCCTCCAGGAACCGGCCGACGACGAAGCCTACGGCGCCCAGCGCCGCGACCAGCAAAAACGCCCCGAATCCGCCGAAGTATCCGGCGAAGGCCAGCGCCATGCCGGCGATCATCCCGGCCACGCCCATGCTCATGCGCTCCTCAGCTCCTCATCCGCTGTGCCGTGCCCTGGCCCGTGTCTCACTGGATCCGGCGCTCCGGTTCCTCTTCCTCCTCGTCCGGCAGCTTCACGTCGCTCACCGCGATGTTGACCTCGACGACCTCCAGGCCGGTCATCCGCTCGACGGCCGTGATGACGTTCTCCCGCACGTCCCGGGCCACGTCGGCGATCGACACGCCGTAGTCGACGACGATCTCCAGGTCGAGGGCGGCCTGCACCTCGCCCACCTCGGCCTTCACACCCCGGGTCACGCCCGCCTTCTGGCCGCCGGGCACCCGGTCGCGCACGGCTCCGAAGGTGCGGGACAGTCCGCTGCCCATGGCGTGCACACCGTCCACGTCGCGTGCGGCCAGCCCGGCGATCTTCTCCACGACGCCGTCCGCGATGGTCGTCCGGCCCCGCGAGCCCGGGTCTCCCCCGCCGCGCTTGGTGAGCGGACTCCTGCGCGCCGCCGCCGACTCGCTCTCCCCGCCCCGGTTCTCGGTCATGTCAGTCATCGCCGTACGTCCTTTTCGGTCGTCGTCCTGCGACCACGGTAAGCACGGTTACGCGGGAGCGCGCCCCTGATGCGGCAGGCTGGAGGAATGACGGCCGACCAATGGACGCGAGCAGTGAGACATCAGCTGGGTCTGGGCAGGCTTCTGCCGCTGGGTGAGGCGCGGGACGGCGCCTGGATCACCGAACGGGCGGCGGAGGCGGTGCTGGGGCGCGCGGCGCGGGGCGCCCCGGGGGTGCGCCTCGACGCGCTCCGGATCGCGCTGGCGGACCCCCGGGACACGCGGGAGCCGGCCGTGCCGGCGCCGCCGAGCGCCCTGCCGCCGGGGCCGTTGCGGGTCACGGCGGAGTTCGCGGCCACGGCCTCGCGGCCGCTGCCCGAGACGGCCGCGCTGCTGCGGGCGGCGCTGGCGGACGCGGCGACGCGGCTGGTCGGCCTGGCGGTGACGGAGGTGGACCTGAAGGTGACCGGTCTGCTGGAGGAGGGCCAGGACGCGGAGCCCGAGGCACCGTCCGCCGAACCGCCGCGGGCCGAACGGGTGGAGGGCGGCGACGAGGGCCGGGTGGCCGCCGCCGCGCTGGGGGTTCCGGGCGTGCTCGGGGTGACCGGCACGCTGGGTCACCCGGTGCGCATCGAGGAGCTGCCGGCCGAGGCCGCGCTGACGCACCGCCACGTCCGGCTGGAGGTGGCGGTGGCCGCGGACCACCGGGCGGGTGACGTGGCCCGCGCGGTCCGCTCGGCGGTGTCGGAGGCGCTGCCGGACCACCCGACGGTGGCGGTCGTGGTGAGCGCGCTCGGCTGAGCGCGCCCGGGGCCGGCCGTCCTCAGTCGCCGACGCCCGCGAGGTCCCGCAGCCTGCGGGCCTGGGACTGGCGCTCCGCGCGGCGCTGCTCCTCGTACGTGCGGTCCTGGGCGCCGCGCAGCAGGGCCTTGGTCTCGATGACGGCGTCGCGGGGCGCGGCGAGGACGGCCGCGGTGAGGTCGCGGACCGTGTCGTCGAGCTGCTCGGCGGGCACGGCCACGTTGGCGAGCCCGGTGTGCACGGCCTCCTCGGCCGTGACGAAGCGCCCGGTCACGCAGATCTCCAGCGCGCGGGCGTATCCGACGAGCCCCACCAGCGGGTGCGTGCCCGTCAGGTCGGGCACGAGTCCGAGGCTGGTCTCGCGCATGGCGAACTGCACGTCGTCGGCGACGACGCGCAGGTCGCAGGCGAGGGCGAGCTGGAAGCCCGCCCCGATGGCATGTCCCTGGACGGCGGCGACGGAGACGATGTCGCTGCGCCGCCACCAGGTGAACGCCTCCTGGTATTCGGCGATGGTCGCGTCCAACTCGGCGTCGCCGCCACGCGCGAGGTCGATGAACGACGGTTCCCCGTCGAAGCCCTCGGGCGTGAACGCCTGCCGGTCGAGTCCGGCCGAGAAGGACTTGCCCTCGCCCCGCAGGACCACGACGCGGACGGAGCCCGGCAGCAGCCGTCCGGCCTCGGTCAGCGCCCGCCACAGAGCCGGGCTCTGCGCGTTGCGCTTGGCCGGGTTGGTCAGCGTCACCGTGGCGATCGCGTCGTCGACGGTGAGCCGTACGCCGTCCTTGTCGAGTACGGGAACGAGGTCCTGGTCGGGCGAAGCCATGGGACGCCTCCGATGCGTGCGGTCGTCTTCCGTGCCGTACGCCGGCTGGTGGGCCGGAGCACGGCACAGCTAAGTGACTGCACAGTAACCACCCGGTCGGTCAGGCCAGTGACCGGGTGGCCACCATCGGAGCCGAGGGGCCACCCGGGGTCAGGCCGTGGCCTTCTTGCCCCGTGTCGCCCCGCCACGCCCTCGCAGCGTGACGCCCGACTCACTGAGCATGCGGTGCACAAAGCCATACGAGCGGCCGGTCTCCTCGGCCAACGCCCGGATGCTCGCACCGGCGTCGTACTTCTTCTTCAGGTCTGCCGCGAGCTTGTCGCGCGCGGCGCCGGTCACCCGGCTGCCCTTCTTCAGAGTCTCGGCCACCCGTGCCTCCTCATGGGAAGTGCGCTCTGGTCTCCTCATGATCACCCCTCCGGGCCCTGATGGCCACCCATTCGGCAAGGTCCGTGAGACAAGGTTGTGACGACGGGAGCACATCCCCACATTCGGAATGTGGAATTCCGAAGAGTGCCGTCCCGGCGGCCGAACGAATCGCCCCGGGAAGTGCCAGGTCAGAAAGACGCGGCGGCCGAGCCCGGAAGGATCAGGGGCTCGGCCGCGAAATCGATGTAGGACACACCTCGGTACGAGGAGATCTCACACAGATGATGGATCACCGATGGGCCGAATGATCCATACGCCGTTGATCACGCATTCGATCAAGCGGCACTGACACCACCCAGTGGTGCAAGCGCGCGCCGGGATCAGGCGAGGGCGACGAGATCCGCGTAGTCGGCGCCCCACAGGTCCTCGACGCCGTCCGGCAGCAGGATGATGCGCTCCGGCTGGAGCGCCTCGACCGCGCCCTCGTCGTGCGTGACCAGGACGACGGCGCCCTTGTAGGTGCGCAGCGCCCCGAGGATCTCCTCGCGGCTGGCCGGGTCGAGGTTGTTGGTCGGCTCGTCGAGCAGCAGCACGTTCGCCGAGGACACCACCAGGGTGGCGAGGGCGAGGCGGGTCTTCTCGCCGCCGGAGAGGACCCCGGCCGGCTTGTCGACGTCGTCGCCGGAGAACAGGAACGAGCCGAGCACCTTGCGGACCTCGACCAGGTCCATGTCGGGCGCGGCCGAGCGCATGTTCTCCAGGACCGTGCGGTCCGGGTCGAGGGTCTCGTGCTCCTGGGCGTAGTACCCGAGCTTCAGGCCGTGCCCGGGGACGACCATGCCCGTGTCGGGCTGCTCGACGCCGCCCAGCAGTCGCAGCAGGGTGGTCTTGCCGGCGCCGTTGAGGCCGAGGATGACCACGCGGCTGCCCTTGTCGATGGCCAGGTCGACGTCGGTGAAGATCTCCAGCGAGCCGTAGGACTTCGACAGGCCCTCGGCCATCAGCGGGGTCTTGCCGCAGGGCGCGGGCTCGGGGAAGCGGAGCTTGGCGACCTTGTCGGACTGGCGCACCGCCTCCAGGCCGGAGAGCAGCTTGTCGGCGCGGCGGGCCATGTTCTGCGCGGCGACCGTCTTGGTGGCCTTGGCGCGCATCTTGTCGGCCTGCGAGTGCAGGGCGGCGGCCTTCTTCTCGGCGTTGGCGCGCTCGCGCTTGCGGCGCTTCTCGTCGGCCTCGCGCTGCTGCTGGTACAGCTTCCAGCCCATGTTGTAGACGTCGATCTGGGCGCGGTTGGCGTCCAGGTAGAACACCTTGTTCACGACCGTCTCGACCAAATCGACGTCGTGGGAGATCACGATGAAGCCGCCGCGGTAGGTCTTGAGGTAGTCGCGCAGCCAGACGATCGAGTCGGCGTCGAGGTGGTTGGTCGGCTCGTCGAGCAGCAGCGTGTCCGCGTCGGAGAACAGGATGCGGGCCAGCTCGATGCGGCGGCGCTGACCGCCGGAGAGCGTGTGCAGGGGCTGGCCGAGCACGCGGTCGGGCAGGTTGAGCGCGGCGGCGATGGTGGCGGCCTCGGCCTCGGCGGCGTACCCGCCCTTGGTGAGGAACTCCGTCTCCTGGCGCTCGTACTGCTTGAGGGCCTTCTCACGGGTGGCGCCCTGGCCGTTGGCGATGCGCTGTTCGTTCTCGCGCATCTTGCGGATCAGGACGTCCAGGCCGCGGGCGGAGAGGATGCGGTCGCGGGCGAGGACGTCGAGGTCGCCGGTGCGCGGGTCCTGCGGGAGGTAGCCGACCTCGCCGGAGCGCGTGATGGTGCCGCCGGCGGGCTGTGCCTCGCCGGCCAGGCACTTGGTGAGGGTGGTCTTCCCCGCGCCGTTGCGGCCGACCAGGCCGATGCGGTCGCCCTTGGCGACCCGGAACGTGGCGTTCTCGATGAGGACACGGGCACCGGCGCGCAGCTCGATACCGGAGGCGGAGATCACGGACAGACTCCAGGGCGGATACGGGGGCGGGATGGGCGGCTGAGGACGTTCCCGCCGTCTAATGCGCGAGGAGAATGGCCATGGGAGACAGTCTAACGGGGCCGTGCAACCACTTTTTCTGCGTGCGCGTGTTCGGTCGGTCGCGGCGGGGGCGTTGCCGGTGGCGGGTGCCAGACTGGGAAGCGGACCCGATCACCGGATCCGCTTGACCGGGCACGAGGGAGTGATCGGCATGGCAGGCACCTCCGGCGGGCGTCCCAGCATCTACCCGACGCTGCTCTACGCGGACGCCAAGGCGGCGATCCGGCAGCTCACGGAGGCCTTCGGCTTCACGGAGCTGTCGGTGTACGAGGGCGAGGACGGCTCGGTGCTGCACGCCGAGCTGGTGCAGGGCAACGGCGCGGTGATGCTCGGCAGCAAGGGCCGCGGCGGTGTGTTCGACGCGGCCATGAAGGGCGCCGGCACCACCGGGGTGTACGTGGTGGTGGACGACGTGGACGCGCACCACCGCCGCGCCGTCGAGCACGGCGCGGAGATCCTGATGCCCCCGACGGACCAGGACTACGGCTCGCGGGAGTACATGGCCCGGGACGCCGAGGGCAACGTGTGGAGCTTCGGCACGTACGCGCCCGACACCGCGGGCTGACGGCCCCCGCGGGGGCGGGTCGCCGCCCTCCCCCTCGGGGGCGGGTGCCGGCCTAGCTGCCGCCCTTGTGCACCTGGAAGGCGGCCCGGCGCACGGCCTTGGCGAGCGCCGGATCGGGGTGGGCGGCGGCGAGCGCGACCAGGACCTGCACCGTGCGCGGGTGCCCCACGGCCCGCACCTCGTCCAGCAGCATCGGCACGGTCGGCTGCACGGCGGACTCCAGGTGCCGCACGAGCAGCGGGGCCTCCCCGTGGTCGGCGACGGCGGCGGCGGTGTCCACCCACAGCCAGGTCGCCTCCTTGCGGGTGAGGACCTCGTGGGCGTCCTCCGGGTCGGCGCCGTCGTGCTCGGCCAGCCACAGCAGGGCGTAGGGCCGGAGCGTGGGCTCGTCCAGCACCGCGCGGACGTCCGGCTCGGCGGGAGCTCCCACCACGCGCAGGGCCTCGAAGGCCAGGCCGCGCAGCAGGGCGTCCTCGCCGCGGGCGGCGTCGAGGAGCTCGGTGACGGCGCTGCCGACGGGGCGGGCGGCGAGCCAGGCGCGGTATTCGGCGCGGGCCGCGTTCGGGCGCAGCTGGGCGCAGCCGCGGAGCATGTCCTCGGCGGCCTGCTCGATGTTCCCGGCGGGGCTCTGCGCGGCCACGCAGATCTGTTCCAGCTTGACCCAGACGGCCCAGCTGCCGAGCGGGGTGAGCGTGGCCTGGCCGTCGCCGTAGGTGAGGGCGCCGACGGAGGCGAGGGCGCACAGGGCCCAGTCGAGCAGGGGCGCGAGCGGGGCGTCGGTGGGCTCCGGTTCGGGTGCCGGCTCGGGCTGGGGGCCGTAGGGGATCTCGCAGCGCGCGGTGCGCAGTTCGGTGACGCGCTGCTCCAGGAGGTCGAGGAGCTGCTCGACCGGCACGGGCCCGGCGGACAGCTGGAGGAAGGAGAGCACCTGCGGCATGGCCGAGACGACCTCGGCGACGGCGGCGGGCTCGTGCTCCTCGGGCTCCGGGTAGGCGAGCGACCAGGCGTCGAAGAGGGCGACCCAGCCGCGCAGGACGGCGCTGTCGTCGCGGTTCCAGGCGCGCAGCCGCCAGCCGGGGCGGGCGCTGTCGCCGTGCACCTCGACGAGACCGGCGAGGCGGGCGGTGTCCCAGTCGGCCCTGACCTGGGCGGGGGTCAGGCCGAGATCGCGGGCCGCCCGTTCGGCGGTCGCCTCGGAGAGGGTGGCCTTGCCGTCGGCGGTGGCGCTGTCCCCTCCGGGGCCGAGCGCGGCGTCGGCCCAGCGGGCCACGCGGGCCGCGCCGGCCAGGCCTGAGCGTGCCATTCTGGCCAGCTCCGCCGGTGCCGGGGTGCCCTCCGGGGGGCGCGGGGCGGGTCGGCGCGAGCGCCGCTGGTTCATCGCTCTGGGGGCGGCGGCCAGGGGTCGCGGGCGGACGAGTCGGAGCCTGGAGTCGCGCGGGATACGGGACGTCACGGGGGCAGTCTTCCGGTTGACGGTCCGAAAACCCAAACGGAATGTCACGGCGGGCGACGGGGATGGCCAACGCACCGGTTCCCGGAAGTGGTCCGGGGCCGGGAACAGGCCAGTGGTACGCCGCTAAACGGAATCTTCACGACCGGTCGGGAGGGGAGGGCCCGGGACGTGGTTGCAGGGGGGCGAAGGGGGCGTGAACGGGGGGTGCGTGCGGCCGGGCCGCGGGCGGGCGCGGGAGGGCGGGTCACATGAGAGGGGTCAGGAAGCGCCGGAGGGCTTCCTCGTAGGCCTGGGGGTCGGCGTTCCACATGGCTCCGTGGGGGGCGTCGCCGACGGTGCGCAGGGAGACCATGTCGGGGCGGGCGCCGGCGAGCCGGCGGGAGAGCCCCCAGGGGGCGACCGTGTCGCCCGGGCCGTGGAAGACCAGGGCCGGCACACGGAGTCCCTCGGGGAGGGCGGGTGCCGTGCCGCGGTCGCCGGCCAGGCCGGTGCGGCCCTGGGCGGCGCGCACGGCGAGGGGCAGCAGCGCGCCCGGCGTGCGCCGGGCCGCGGCGAGGGCTCGCAGGGTGGCCTCCCAGCTGAGCACGGGTGAGTCCAGGACGAGCCCGGAGACGCGCTCGCGCAGCCCCGAGCGCTCGGCGGCACGCAGGGCCATGGTGGCGCCGGTGGACCAGCCGTGCAGGACGACCTGCCGGGCTCCGTGGCGCACGGCGTAGCGGATCGCGGCGTCGAGGTCGCGCCACTCGCTCTCGCCGAAGTGGTGCAGGCCGTCGGCCGGGCGGGGTGCGCCGAGGTCGCCGCGGTAGGCGAGGGCGAGCACCGGGAAGTGGCTGCGGTGCAGGAACCCCATGACGTTCAGGGCGAGTTCGCGCGTGGTGCCCAGACCGTGCACGGCGATCACCCAGGTGTCCCGGGCGCCGGGCACGAACCAGGCGGGCAGGGCGCCGAGTTCGCCGGGGACGTCGACGTCGGCGTGTTCGATGCCGAGGGCGGAGCCCGGGTCGCCGACGTGCACGTTCGGGGTGAGCCAGGCCTTGTCGCCGGGTTTCACGGTGCCGTGCGTGACACCCTCCAGACGCCGTACGACGGTGTCGGCGGTGTGCGGGGCGCCGGCCAGGACGGGGCCGACGACGGCGTGGGAGCCGTCGCCGGACAGGCCGTAGCGGCCGGGCCGCAGGGCGGCCAGGTCCCGGGTGAGGGTGATCTGCCCGGCGGCGGTGCCGTGCACGGTGAGCCGGGGCTCGGTCGGCAGCGGCCGGCCGGGGGGCGCCTTGAGCGCGGCGTCGCTGGCGAGCCGGCCGGCGGCCACGGCGGCGGCACCGGCCCCCAGCACGGCGGTGACGGCAGCGGCCGTCGCTCTGACAGTGCGCACCGCTCCAGTGTCCCGGCGGAGGCCCCGGGCGACCAGTGGGCGACGGCCGCGGGGTGACGCCGCGCGCCGGGGTCAGCGGCGCTGGCCGTAGCCGCGCAGCCGCTCCCGCACCTCCGCCAGCTGCTGCCCGGTCAGCAGGCTCGGGGTGTGTCCCGGCACCGACGTGGCGGTGAGCCACAGGCGGCACATCCACTCCAGCTGCGCCGTGCGGTCGTAGGCCTGGTCGAGGGTGGCGCCGTGGGTGACGGTGCCGTGGTTCTGCAGGAGGCAGCCGGAGCGGCCGGCGAGGGCGCGCAGCATGTTCGCGGCGAGCTCGTCGGTGCCGTAGGTGGCGTAGGGGGCGACCCGGACGGGTCCGCCGAGGGCGGCGGCCATGTAGTGGATCAGCGGCAGCTCGGTCACGAGCGTGGACACGGCCGTGGCGTGCACGGCGTGGGTGTGCACGACGGCGCGGGCGTCGGTGGTGCGGTGGACGGCGAGGTGCATGGGCAGCTCGCTGGTGGGGACGAGCGTGCCGAGGACCTGCCGGCCGTCGAGGTCGACGCCGGTCACGTCACCGGGCGTGAGACGGTCGTAGGGGACGCCGGACGGGGTGACCAGGACGGTGTCCCCGACGCGTACCGAGACGTTGCCGGACGTGCCGACGACGAGCCCCTCGGCGACGGTGCGGCGGGCCGTCGCGACGAGGTCCTCCCAGGCGCGGGCCTCCTCGGGCCGGACACTCCCGCGCCGCGCCGGCTCCCCCGCGCCCGGTCCGCCGTTCCGGGCCCCGCCCGTGTCCCGCTCGTCGTCTCGCTGCTCGGCCATGGGCGCGATCCTGCCAGCCCGGGCCCGCGCACCGCCCCGCAGGGGCGCTTCCGGCCGGAAACCGACCGCCCGGGCCGACGCCCGCGGGCCGTACTGCGTACACGACGGCGGGTCACTCGTTCGGCTGAAGAGGCCCGCGCGGGGAGCCTAGGCCGTGGCGGTGCGGGGAGCCTGACAGCAGGGCGGAACGTCAAACCCCCGTTGTGGACACCCCGGCGCCCCTCCCAGTTCATCTTCCGTTCACTCGGGTTACCTACGTTCGTCCAGCCAATGACCTCGAACGATTGCCTGGGTAAATGGAAAGCTTCTCGCTGATCCTCGCGATTGTGGTGGTAACCGCACTCGCGTTCGATTTCACGAACGGTTTCCACGACACCGCGAACGCGATGGCCACGACCATTTCCACGGGCGCCATGCGGCCGAAGGCCGCGGTCGCGATGTCCGCGGTCCTGAACCTGGTCGGCGCCTTCCTGTCCGTCGAAGTCGCCAACACGATCTCCAAAGGCCTCGTCGACGAGGCCGGCATCCGTCCCGAAGTCATCTTCGCCGCCCTGGTCGGCGCGATCCTGTGGAACCTGCTGACGTGGCTGGTCGGCCTGCCGTCCAGCTCCTCGCACGCCCTCATGGGCGGTCTGATCGGCGCCACGATCGCCTCGGCGGGCGTCGGCGCGGTCCACGGCGACGTGCTGGTGACCAAGGTCCTGATCCCGGCGGTCGCCGCCCCGCTGGTGGCGGGCGTCGCGGCGATGCTGGCCACGCGCCTCACGTACTCCCTGGGCCGCAAGGCCGACGGCAAGGCGTCCGAGAAGGGCTACCGGGCCGGGCAGATCGCCTCCGCGGGCCTGGTCTCCCTGGCGCACGGCACCAACGACGCGCAGAAGACCATGGGTGTCATCACCCTGGCGCTGGTCGCCGGCGGCGCCGTGGCGCCCGACTCCGACCCGCCCATGTGGGTCATCCTCTCCGCGGGCGTCGCGATCGCGCTCGGCACCTACCTGGGCGGCTGGCGCATCATCCGCACCATGGGCAAGGGCCTGACCGACCTCCGGCCGCAGCAGGGCTTCGCCGCCCAGACCAGCGCGGCCACGGTCATCCTGGCCTCCTCCCACCTCGGTTTCTCCCTCTCCACGACCCACTCCGTGTCCGGCGCGGTGATGGGCGCGGGCCTCGGCCGCAAGGGCGGCGTCGTCCGCTGGTCGACGGCGACCCGGATGTTCGTCGCCTGGGGCCTGACCCTGCCGGCGGCCGCCCTGGTGGGCGCGCTCGCCGAGTACGTCACCGGCTTCGGCGCCTGGGGCACCGCCGTGGTGGCCGTCTTCCTCGTCACCTCCTCCGCGGCGATCTGGAAGATCTCCCGGCGCGAGGTCGTCGACCACACCAACGTCAACGACACGGACGAGGCGGAGCCGGCCGGCGTGGTGACCACGGCGATGGCCGCGGTGACGCCGCCCCCCGCGGGCGCCACCACCGCCGGCGTGCCGCCGATCCCGGCCCAGGCGACCGCCGAGCGGGCGCCCTCCACGACCACCACCTCGGTCTGACCCCGCCCACCGGCTCGACAAGGAAGAAGCAGAGATGAAGATCGACTGGGCGGCCCTCGGTTCCGTCTTCGGCGTCAGTCTCGTGGTCACCGTGGCCCTCGTGGGCCTGTTCACCCTCGGCATCACCGGCCTGTCGCGCCGCGAGCGCGCGGTGGCGCAGGGCGGCTCCGCGGGCCTCGCGGTGACGGGCGCCTACGCGTGCTTCGCGGCGTGCGCGGCGGCCGTCGGCTACGGCATCTACCTGATCGTGGCCTGACGGCCCGACCGCACATCGTGTCCGCCGGGCGGCACGGGACCTCGGTTCCGTGCCGCCCGGCCGTCGTGTGCGCGCCGGGGCGGTGTGGGGTTCTCCACACTCTCCCCGCGCAGGTCAAGGGCAAGTTGACGGCGGTTCGCGCCCGTGGTGGACTTCCGGGGCCAGTACGGCGGCAGGAGAGGAAGCCGGTGCGAGTCCGGCGCGGTCCCGCCACTGTCACCGGGGGCGCCGTCCCCCGGGAGCCAGGAACTCTCACCGCCGGTCACGTCGAACCAGGGCGCGGACACCCTGAGTGAGGACACGTATCGCCATGCGCGGCTGCCGACCGAGGTTCAGCACCCCACCCCCGCCTGCCCCGTTGGGCGGCTGACCCCATGGGTGCCGGTCGCGTCTTCGCGTACGGTGCCGCCGCCGGCCTGATCGGTGACCTGCTGCTCGGCGACCCCCGCCGGGGGCATCCGGTCGCCGCGTTCGGGCGGGCCGCGGGCGCCGTGGAACGGGTGCTGTGGCGGGACCACCGCGGGTGGGGCGCGCTGCACGCCGGGGTGTGCGCGGGAGGCGCCGTCGCCCTCGGGGCCGTCGCCGAACGGGCCGTGCGCTCCTCCGCCGCCGCCTCCGCCGCACTCACCGCCGCCGCCACCTGGGCCGTCGTCGGGGGCACGTCGCTCGCCCGGGAGGCCGGGACCATCGGGCGGGCTCTGGAGGCGGGGGACGTCGAGGCGGCCCGGGCGCGGCTGCCGCACCTGTGCGGACGGGACCCGCAGTCACTCGACGCCGACGGCATCGCCCGGGCCGTGGTCGAGTCCGTCGCCGAGAACACCTCCGACGCGGTCGTGGGGGCGCTGGTGTGGGGGGCCGTCGGCGGGGTGCCGGGGCTGCTGGGCTTCCGGGCCGTCAACACCCTGGACGCCATGGTCGGGCACAAGTCGGCCCGTTACCGGCGCTACGGGTGGGCCTCCGCGCGTCTCGACGACCTCGCGGGGTGGCCGGGCGCGCGGCTGACCGCCGTGCTCGCCGCCCTGGCCGGGCCGGATCCGCGCGGGGCCGTGCGCGCCTGGCGGGCCGGCGCGGCGCGGCATCCGAGTCCCAACGCCGGGCCCGTGGAGGCCTCGTTCGCCGGCGCGCTCGGGGTGCGGCTGGGCGGGACGCTCTCGTACGGCGGGCGGGTGGAGCACCGGCCCGTGCTGAATCCGGACGGGCGTGCCGTCGTGCGGCGTGACGTCGAACGGGCCGTGCGGCTCTCGCGCCGGGTCACCTGGCTGGCGCTCGGCGTGTGCGCCGGCGCGCGGTTTCTGAAGAGGGGGAAGTGAACATGGGCGGTGGACTTCTGGTCGCCGGGACCACCTCCGACGCGGGCAAGAGCGTCGTGACGGCCGGGATCTGCCGGTGGCTGGTGCGGCAGGGCGTCAAGGTCGCGCCGTTCAAGGCGCAGAACATGTCCCTCAACTCGTTCGTGACGCGCGAGGGCGCCGAGATCGGGCGGGCACAGGCCATGCAGGCGCAGGCCTGCCGCGTCGAGCCGACCGCGCTGATGAACCCCGTGCTGCTCAAGCCCGGGGGCGAGCAGAGCAGTCAGGTCGTGCTGCTGGGCAAGCCGGTC
The DNA here is from genome assembly GCF_056432865.1 of Streptomyces sp. NPDC044921. Lineage (NCBI taxonomy): Bacteria > Bacillati > Actinomycetota > Actinomycetes > Kitasatosporales > Streptomycetaceae > Streptomyces > Streptomyces sp. NPDC044921. Next base: position 203,883 of record NZ_JBWKIF010000012.1, on the reverse strand, counting down.
GGTGAGCTGAGCGCGCGCGGCTACCACGGCGGGCGGCAGCGGAAGCTGCTCGGCACGGTGCTGGACTGCCTGGAGCGGTTGCGGGGCACGTATGACGCGGTGATCTGTGAGGGGGCCGGTTCTCCCGCCGAGATCAACCTGCGGCGGACCGACATCGTCAACATGGGCATCGCCCGGGGCGCCGGGCTTCCCGTGCTCGTCGTCGGCGACATCGACCGGGGCGGTGTCTTCGCCTCGTTCTTCGGGACGGTGGCGCTGCTGTCGCGCGAGGACCAGGAGTGCGTCGCCGGGTTCCTGGTCAACAAGTTCCGCGGGGACGTCTCCCTGCTGGAGCCGGGCCTGGACATGCTGCACGGGCTGACGGGGCGGAAGACGTACGGCGTGCTGCCGTTCCGGCACGGGCTGGGGATCGACGAGGAGGACGGGCTGCGGGTGTCCCTGCGGGGAGCCGTGCGGGAGTCCGTCGTCGCGCCGCCGCTCGGGGAGGACGTGCTGCGCGTCGCCGTGTGCGCCGTGCCGCTGATGTCCAACTTCACCGACGTGGACGCCCTGGCCGCCGAACCGGGCGTCGTGGTGCGGTTCGTGGACCGGCCCGAGGAGCTGGCCGACGCCGACCTCGTCGTCGTGCCCGGCACCCGCGGCACGGTCCGCGCGCTGGACTGGCTGCGCGAGCGGGGGCTCGCCGGCGCCCTGGTCCGCAGGGCCGCCGAGCAGCGGCCCGTGCTCGGCGTCTGCGGCGGCTTCCAGCTCCTCGGCGAGCACATCGAGGACGACGTCGAGAGCCGCCGGGGCCATGTCGACGGGCTCGGCATCCTGCCCGTGCGGGTGCGGTTCGCCCGCGAGAAGACCCTCACCCGGCCGGAGGGCGAGGCCCTCGGGGAACGCGTCGAGGGCTACGAGATCCACCACGGGGTCGCCGACGTCCGGGGCGGCACCCCCTTCCTGGACGGCTGCCGGGTCGGCCAGACCTGGGGCACGCACTGGCACGGCTCGCTGGAGTCGGACGGCTTCCGCCGGGCGTTCCTGCGCGAGGTGGCGGCCGCCGCGGGCCGCCGTTTCGTGCCGGCGCCCGACACCTCCTTCGCCGCGCTGCGCGAGGAGCAGCTCGACCGGCTCGGCGACCTGATCGAACAGCACGCGGACACCGACGCGCTGTGGCGGCTCATCGAGTCCGGCGCGCCGCAAGGACTGCCCTTCATCCCACCGGGAGCACCCGCATGAGCACTGTGTTGTTGTTGTCGACCGCCGACACGGACCTGCTGGCGGCCCGGGCCGCCACCGGTGCCTCGTACCGGATCGGCAATCCGACCCGCGTGGACGTGCGCGAGGAGCTGCCCGCGCTGCTGGACGGCGCCGACCTCGCCGTCGTCCGGCTGCTCGGCGGCAAGCGGGCCTGGGAGGACGGGCTGGCCGCGCTGAAGGCGTCCGGGATCCCGACCGTGCTGCTGGGCGGCGAGGCCGTGCCGGACGCGGAGCTGATGGCCGAGTCGTCGGTGCCGGCCGGTGTCGTCGCCGAGGCGCTGAAGTACCTCGTGGAGGGCGGGCCGGAGAACCTCACCGAGCTGGCCCGGTTCCTGTCCGACACCGTGCTGCTGACCGGCGAGGGCTTCGCCGCGCCGCGCAAGATGCCCGAGTACGGCGTCCACGGCGAGCGGGCGTACGGCGAGGGCCGTCCGACCGTCGGCGTGCTCTTCTACCGGGCCCACGAACTGAGCGGCAACACCGCCTTCGTGGACACCCTGTGCGACGCGATCGAGGCCCACGGCGCCAACGCCCTGCCCGTCTACTGCGGTTCGCTGCGCGGCGCGGACGAAGGGCTGTACGAGATCCTGGGCCGCGCGGACGCCCTGGTCGCCACCGTGCTGGCCGCCGGCGGCACGCACGCCTCGCAGGCCTCGGCCGGCGGCGACGAGGAGGCCTGGGACATCGGCGCGCTCGCCGAGATGAACGTCCCCGTGCTGCAGGGGCTGTGCCTGACGTCCTCGCGGCAGGCCTGGGAGGAGTCGGACGCCGCCCTGTCCCCCATGGACGCCGCGATGCAGGTGGCGATCCCGGAGTTCGACGGGCGGCTGATCACCGTGCCGTTCTCCTTCAAGGAGCAGGGGCCGGACGACGTGCCCGTGTACGTGGCCGACCCGGAGCGGGCCGCGCGGGTCGCCGGCATCGCCGTACGGCACGCCCGGCTCAAGCACAAGGAGAACGCGGAGAAGAGGCTCGCGCTGGTCTTCACCGCGTACCCGACCAAGCACTCGCGCGTCGGCAACGCGGTCGGGCTGGACACGCCCGCCTCGGCCGTGCGGGTGCTGGACGCGCTCCGGGACGCCGGGTACGCCGTCGAGGGATACCCGGACAACGGCGACGAGCTGATCCACCGGCTGATCGAGGCCGGCGGGCACGACGTGGAGTGGCTGACGGAGGAGCAGCTCGCCTCGGCGCCCGCGCGGGTGCCGCTGGCGGACTACCGGGCCTGGTTCGGCAAGCTCGACCCGGAGCTGAGGGACGCCATGACCGAGGCGTGGGGCGAGCCGCCGGGCTCGTTGTACGTCGACGGGGACGACATCGTGCTGGCGTCCCTGCAGTTCGGGAACGTCGTGGTGATGATCCAGCCGCCGCGCGGCTTCGGCGAGAACCCGATCGCGATCTACCACGACCCGGACATGCCGCCCTCGCACCACTACATGGCGGCCTACCGCTGGCTGGAGAACAGCTTCGGCGCCGACGCGATCGTGCACATGGGCAAGCACGGCACGATGGAGTGGCTGCCCGGCAAGGGCCTCGGGCTCAGCGGCGGCTGCGCCCCGGACGCCGTCCTCGGCGACCTGCCGCTGGTCTACCCCTTCATCGTCAACGACCCCGGCGAGGGCACCCAGGCCAAGCGCCGCGGCCACGCCACCGTCGTCGACCACCTGGTGCCGCCGATGGCCCGCGCCGACACCTACGGCGACCTGGCCAAGCTGGAGCAGCTCCTCGACGAGTACGCGCTCGTGTCCGACCTGGACCCGGCCAAGGCCCCGGCCGTGCGGGCGCAGATCTGGACGCTGGTGAAGGCGGCCGAGCTCCACCACGACCTGCACGTCGACGAACAGCCGGACGACGAGGCGTTCGACGAGTTCGTCATGCACATCGACGGCTACCTGTGCGAGATCAAGGACGTGCAGATCCGCGACGGCCTGCACATCCTGGGCGGCGGCCCGGTCGGCGAGCCGCGCGTCAACCTCGTCCTGGCCGTGCTGCGCGCCTCGCAGGTGTGGGGCGGCCAGGCCAACGCGCTCCCGGGCCTGCGGGCCGCGCTGGCGGAGCACTTCGGGCTGGTGGAGAAGGAACTGCTGGCCGAGCCGGGCGCCCCGGTGAAGGTGCCCGCCGAACTGACGGACCTGGTCGACGGCCCGTCCCGCAGCGCCGCCGACGCGATCGACCTGCTGGAGCAGCTGTGCCGGCGGATCGCCGAGGGCATGGAGGAGCGCGGCTGGGACGCGGCCGCGGTTCCCGCGCTGGTCCGCGAGGTGCTCGGCGCCGAACTGCCCGACGCCGCCGCCGTGCTGGAGTTCGCCTGTACCGAGGTCGTGCCCCGGCTGGAGAAGACCACCGACGAGATCGGGCACATCCTGCGGGCCCTGGACGGCGGGTACGTCCCGGCCGGTCCCTCCGGCTCTCCCACCCGCGGCCTGGTCAACGTCCTGCCGACCGGCCGCAACTTCTACTCCGTCGACCCCAAGGCGATCCCGTCCCGGCTCAGCTGGGAGGTCGGGCAGTCGCTCGCGGACTCGCTGGTGCAGCGCTACCTCCAGGACACCGGGGAGTACCCCAAGTCCGTCGGCCTGACGGTCTGGGGCACCTCCGCCATGCGCACCCAGGGCGACGACATCGCCGAGATCCTGGCGCTGCTGGGCTGCCGTCCCGTCTGGGACGACGCCTCGCGCCGGGTGACCGGGTTCGAGGTGATCCCCCTGACGGAGCTGGGCCGGCCGCGCATCGACGTCACGGTCCGCATCTCCGGCTTCTTCCGGGACGCGTTCCCGCACGTGGTGGGGCTGATCGACGACGCCGTGCGGGCGGTGGCCGAGCTGGACGAGCCAGCCGAGTCCAACTACGTCCGGGCGCACGCCGACGAGGACACCGCCGAGCACGGCGACCGGCGCCGCGCCACCGCCCGCATCTTCGGCTCCAAGCCGGGGGCGTACGGGGCCGGTCTGCTGCCGCTGATCGACGCCCGCAACTGGCGCTCGGACGCGGACCTCGCCGAGGTGTACGCGGTGTGGGGCGGTTACGCCTACGGCCGCGGGCTCGACGGGCGGGCCGCGCGCGGGGACATGGAGACGGCGTTCAAGCGGATCGCGGTCGCCGCGAAGAACGTCGACACCCGCGAGCACGACCTGGTCGACGCCGACGACTACTTCCAGTACCACGGCGGCATGGTCGCCATGGTCCGCCACCTGACGGGGGCGAGTCCGGAGGCGTACGTCGGCGACTCGGCCACGCCGGACCAGGTGAAGACCCGGACGCTGGGCGAGGAGACGCACCGCGTGTTCCGGGCCCGGGTGGTCAACCCGCGCTGGATGGCGGCCATGCGGCGGCACGGCTACAAGGGCGCCTTCGAGATGGCGGCGACCGTGGACTACCTCTTCGGGTACGACGCCACGGCCGGGGTCGTGGACGACTGGATGTACGAGAAGCTCAGCGCCGAGTACGTCTTCGACCCGGAGAACCGGGACTTCATGAAGAAGTCCAACCCCTGGGCGCTGCGCGGCATCACCGAGCGGCTGCTGGAGGCCGCGGAGCGCGGGCTGTGGGCCGAGCCGGACGCCGAGACGCTGGAACGGCTGCGCGCCACCTACCTGGAGCTCGAAGGCGACTTGGAGGGCGACGACAAGTGACCACCCCGTTCCCGTTCACGGCCGTCGTCGGCCAGGACGACCTGCGGCTCGCGCTGCTGCTGAACGCCGTCTCCCCGGCGGTCGGCGGTGTGCTGGTGCGCGGCGAGAAGGGCACCGCCAAGTCCACGGCGGTGCGGGCCCTGTCGGCACTGCTTCCGGCGGTCTCCGTCGTCCCCGGCTGCCGTTTCTCCTGCGACCCCGCCTCCCCCGACCCGGGGTGCCCGGACGGGCCCCACGAGACCGGCGGCGGTGCCGAACGGCCCGCCCGCATGGTCGAGCTGCCCGTCGGCGCCTCCGAGGACCGGCTGGTGGGCGCGCTGGACATCGAGCGGGCCCTCGCGGAGGGCGTGAAGGCCTTCGAGCCGGGCCTGCTCGCGGACGCGCACCGCGGCATCCTCTACGTCGACGAGGTCAACCTGCTCCACGACCACCTGGTCGACCTGCTGCTGGACGCCGCCGCGATGGGCGCCTCCTACGTCGAGCGCGAGGGCGTCTCGGTCCGGCACGCCGCGCGGTTCCTGCTCGTCGGCACGATGAACCCCGAGGAGGGCGAGCTGCGGCCGCAGCTGCTCGACCGGTTCGGGCTGACCGTCGAGGTCGCGGCCTCCCGGGAGCCGGACCAGCGGGTGGAGGTGGTGCGCAGGCGGCTGGCCTACGACGACGACCCGGCCGCGTTCGCGGCCCGCTGGGCCGAGGAGGAGGCCGCCGTACGGGCCAGGATCGTGGCGGCGCGCGAGCTGCTGCCGTCGGTGCGCCTCGGCGACGGGGCGCTGCGGCAGATCGCGGCGACCTGCGCGGCCTTCGAGGTGGACGGCATGCGCGCCGACATCGTGATGGCCCGGACCGCGACCGCGCTGGCGGCCTGGGCCGGGCGGACGGAGGTGCTCGCGGAGGACGTCCGGCAGGCGGCGCTGCTCGCGCTGCCGCACCGGCGGCGGCGCAACCCCTTCGACGCGCCCGGGCTGGACGAGGACAAGCTGGACGAGACGCTGGAGGAGTTCGGCGGCTCGCAGGACGACGACCCGGATCCGGACCCCGGGCCGGACGGGCCCGGCGGGGGCGGCGGCCAGCCGGACCCCGGCGAGGGCCCCGAGGGCGGTGACACCGGCGCCTCGCCCGAGGCCGGGGAGGGCGGGCAGCCGCAGCCGTCGGGAGGCGGCGAGCAGTCGGCCGTACGGCCCTCCGAACCGTTTCGCACGAAGGTGCTGAGCGTGCCCGGCATCGGCGAGGGCGCCGCGGGGCGGCGTTCGCGGGCGCGGACCGAGCACGGGCGGACCACCGGGGCCAGACGGCCGCGGGGCGCGCTCACCAAGCTGCACCTGGCGGCGACCGTGCAGGCCGCCGCCCCGCACCAGCGGGCGCGCGGGCGGTCCGGGCCGGGCCTGGTGGTGCGCCGGGACGACCTGCGGCAGGCCACCCGCGAGGGGCGCGAGGGCAATCTCGTGCTGTTCGTCGTGGACGCCTCCGGGTCGATGGCGGCCCGGCAGCGGATGAGCGCCGTGAAGGGCGCCGTGCTGTCGCTGCTGCTGGACGCCTACCAGCGGCGCGACAAGGTCGGTCTGGTGACCTTCCGGGGCACGGGCGCGGACGTCGCGCTGCCGCCGACGTCGTCGGTGGACGCGGCGGCGGCCCGGCTGGAGTCGCTGCCCACCGGCGGGCGCACGCCGCTCGCGGCGGGGCTGCTGCGGGCGCACGACGTGCTGCGCGTGGAGCGGCTGCGGGACCCGGCGCGGCGGCCGCTGGTCGTGGTGGTGACCGACGGGCGGGCCACGGGAGGTCCGGAGCCCGTGGCGCTGGCCGCGCGTGCCGCGCGGCTGTTCGCGGCCGACGGGGTCGCCTCCGTGGTCGTGGACTGCGAGTCGGGGCCCGTGCGGCTGGGGCTCGCCGGGCAGCTCGCGGGTGAGCTGGGCGGTACGGCCGTGACGCTGGACGAGTTGCGGGCGGACTCGATCGCCGGGCTGGTGAAGGACGTAACGAGGAGGGCCGCGTAATGCCGCAGGGACAGCCGAGTGTGGTGCCGGACGACGGTCTGACGACCCGTCAGCGGCGCAACCGGCCGCTGGTCGTGGTGCACACGGGCGTCGGCAAGGGCAAGTCCACCGCCGCGTTCGGGCTCGCGCTGCGGGCCTGGAACCAGGGGTGGCCGATCGGGGTGTTCCAGTTCGTCAAGTCGGCGAAGTGGAAGGTCGGCGAGGAGAACGCGCTGCGGGTGCTGGGGGCGTCCGGGGAGGGCGGCACCGTCGACTGGCACAAGATGGGCGAGGGCTGGTCGTGGGTGCAGCGCGACGACCAGATGGACAACGAGGAGAAGGCCCGGGAGGGCTGGGAGCAGGTCAAGCGGGACCTGGCGGCCGAGACGTACAAGCTGTACGTGCTCGACGAGTTCGCGTACCCGATGCACTGGGGGTGGGTCGACACCGACGAGGTCGTCGACGTCCTGCGCGACCGGCCCGGGACCCAGCATGTCGTGATCACCGGGCGGAACGCGCCGGAGAAGCTCGTGGACTTCGCCGACCTCGTGACCGACATGTCCAAGGTCAAGCACCCCATGGACGTCGGGCAGAAGGGGCAGAGGGGCATCGAGTGGTGAGTTCCTCCGTCCCCCGGCTGGTCGTCGCCGCGCCCTCCTCGGGCAGCGGCAAGACCACCGTCGCCACGGGGCTGATGGCCGCGTTCGCCGCGCGGGGGCTCGCCGTGTCCCCGCACAAGGTCGGACCGGACTACATCGACCCCGGCTACCACGCGCTCGCGACCGGGCGGGTGGGGCGCAACCTGGACGCGTACCTGTGCGGGCCCGAGCTGGTCGGGCCGTTGTTCCTGCACGGGGCGCGGGGATGCGACCTCGCCGTCGTCGAGGGCGTGATGGGGCTGTACGACGGGGCGGCCGGGGAAGGGGAGCTGGCCTCCACCGCTCATGTCGCGAAGCTGCTGCGGGCGCCGGTGGTGCTGGTCGTCGACGCGTCGTCGCAGTCGCGGTCGGTGGCGGCGCTGGTGCACGGGTTCGCGTCCTGGGACCCGGAGGTGCGGGTCGGGGGCGTGATCCTGAACAAGGTCGGGTCCGACCGGCACGAGGAGCTGCTGCGGGAGGCGCTGGAACAGGCCGGGGTGCCGGTGCTGGGGGTGCTGCGGCGGGCCGGGCAGGTGGAGACGCCGTCGCGGCACCTGGGTCTTGTGCCGGTCGCCGAGCGGCAGGCCGCCGCGGTGGAGGCCGTTGCGGCGATGGGGGCGCAGGTCGCCGACGGGTGTGATCTGGAGGCGCTGGCGGCGCTGGCGCGGAGTGCGGGTGCGTTGCCGTGTGCGGCGTGGGACGCGGCCGGGGCCGTCGCCTCGGCCACCCACCACCCGGCACGGCCGGACGAGCGGCCCACGCCGAGGGTCGCCGTCGCCGGTGGGCCCGCCTTCACCTTCTCCTACGCCGAGCACGCCGAGTTGCTCGCCGCCGCCGGGGCCGAGGTCGTGTCCTTCGACCCGCTGCGGGACGAGGAACTGCCCGAAGGTACCCGCGGGTTGGTGATCGGGGGCGGGTTTCCCGAGGTGTACGCCGCCGAGCTGTCCGCCAACGGGCCGCTGCGGAAGGCCGTCGCCGAGCTGGCGGACGGCGGTGCTCCCGTGGCCGCCGAGTGCGCCGGGCTGCTGTACCTGTGCCGGGAGCTGGACGGGCTGCCGATGTGCGGGGTGCTGGAGGCCGGGGCGCGGATGAGCGAGCGGCTCACGCTGGGCTACCGGGACGCCGTCGCGGTCGGCGACAGTGTGCTCGCGCCGGCCGGGACGCGGATGCGCGGGCACGAGTTCCACCGGACCGTGGTGGAGCCCGGGTCGGGGACGGAGCCCGCCTGGGGCGTGCGCACCCCTCGGCCGCGGGTCGAGGGTTTCGTACAGCGTGGTGTGCACGCGAGTTACCTGCACACGCACTGGGCGTCCGAGCCCGGTGTGGCCCGTCGGTTCGTGGAGAGGTGCCGGACGTCATGAGCAGCAGGCTGGTCGGAGTCGGGGTCGGCCCCGGGGATCCGGAGCTGGTGACCGTCAAGGGCGTCAACGCCCTGCGCGCGGCGGACGTGGTCGTCGTGCCGGTGATGGACACGGGCGAGCGCGGGCGGGCCGAGGCGACCGTGTTGCACTACGTGCCCGAGGAGAAGGTCGTCCGGGTCGTGTTCGCGCTGAACGAGCGCAGCGACCGGGGCCGGCGCGAGGCCGCCTGGGACGCGGCGGGCGCGCGCGTCGCCGAACTGCTGCGGGCGCACGACGCCGTGGCGTTCGCGACCATCGGGGACCCCAACGTGTACTCGACCTTCACCTATCTCGCGCAGACCATCGCCGCGCTGGTGCCGGGGACCGTCGTGGAGACCGTGCCGGGCATCACCGCCATGCAGGACCTCGCCGCCCGGTCGGGTGCCGTGCTGACCGAGGGGACCGAGCCGCTCACGCTGGTGCCCGTCACCGCGGGGGCGACCGTGCTGAAGGAGGCCCTCGCAGGGCCGGGCACGGTCGTGGCCTACAAGTTCGGCCGGCAGGCGCACGAGGTCGCCGAGGCGCTGCGCGAGACCGGGCGGATCGAGGACGCGGTGTGGGGATCGGCGCTGGGGCTGTCGGAGGAGTCCATCCACCCGGCCTCCGAGCTCGACGGCGCTCCCCTGCCCTATCTGTCGACGCTCATCGCGCCCGCCCGGCGCGACGGCGGCCGCGGCGGGAAGCTCTGACCGCACCCGTTTCGCCCGTCACCTCACCCATCACCGTCCAACCCCTGTACGAGAGGACCCACCCCATGGCCGACGCCCCCGCCGGCAAAGTGACCTTCGTCGGTGCCGGCCCCGGCGCCGCCGACCTGCTGACGTTCCGCGCCGCGCGCGCCATCGCCGAGGCCGACGTCGTGATCTGGGCGGCCAGCCTGGTCCAGGCCGAGGTCCTCGACCACGCGCGCGAGGACGCGGAGGTCCTCGACTCGGCGACCATGTCCCTGGAGGACGTCGTCGCCGTGTACGAACGGGCCCGTGGCGAGGGTCTGAAGGTGGCCCGCATCCACTCCGGCGACCCGGCCCTGTGGGGCGGCACGCAGGAGCAGCTCGACCGGTGCGCCGAGCTCGGCATCGCGACCGAGATCGTGCCCGGTGTGTCGTCGTTCTCGGCCGTGGCGGCGCTGGCCCAGCGCGAGCTGACCATTCCCGAGGTCGCGCAGTCCGTGGTGCTGACCCGGCTGGGCGGGGGCAAGACGCCCATGCCGCCGGGGGAGGAAGTGCGCGAGTTCGCCAAGCACGGCACCACCATGGCCGTCTTCCTGTCCGCCGCCCGCAGCGGGCAGCTGGTGCGGGAGCTGCTGGAGGGCGGCTACCCGACGACGACCCCGGTCGTGGTGGCGTACCAGGCGACCTGGCCGGAGGAGCTGGTCGTGAAGTGCACGATCGGCACGCTGGAGGAGACGGTCAAGGAGCACAAGCTCTGGAAGCACACCCTGTTCCTGGTCGGCCCGGCCCTCGACGCCCACGGCACGCGCTCGCACCTCTACCACCCGGGGCACTTCCACGGCTACCGCAAGGCCGACCCGGAGGCCCGCCGGGCGCTGCGCGAGCGGGGGGCGAGTACGTGATCAGGGTGGTCGGCACAGGGACTGGGGCGGCGCCCTGCGACGACGTCCTCGCCGGTGCCGAGCTGGTCGTGGGCGGGCGGCGGCATCTGGACGCCGTACGGCTGCCGGACGGCGCCGAGCGGGTCGTGCTCGGGCCGCTCGCGCCCGCCCTCGACACCATCGGGGCGTACGTGGCGAAGGACCGGCCCGTGGTCGTGCTGGCCTCCGGGGACCCCGGGTTCTTCGGGATCGTGCGCGTGCTGGCCGAGCGCTTCGGGCCGGAGCGGCTGGACGTGCGGCCCGGGGTGTCGTCCGTCGCCGCCGCCTTCGCGCGGATCGGCCTGCCCTGGGACGACGCCGCGGTGGTGAGCGCCCACGGGCGGGAGCTGCGGACGGCCGTCAACGTGTGCCGGGCGCGGGCGAAGACGGCCGTGCTGACCGGGCCGGGCGCCGGTCCGGCCGAGCTGGGTGCCGCGCTGGCGGGCGAGGACCGGGTGCTGGTCGTCGCGTCCGGGCTCGGCTCCGCCGCCGAGCGCGTGGAGCGGGTGACGCCCGCCGAGGCAGCCGCCCGGGACTGGGGTACGGCGGTGAGCGTGGTGCTGTGCCTGGACGACAGCCGTGCGCTCGGGCCGGTGCGGACGGTCGCGGGGCCCGGGGAGCGGCCGGCCGGCTGGGCGTTGGACGAGGCGGAGTTCGCGCACCGCGACTCGATGATCACCAAGTTCGAGGTGCGGGCGCTGGCCCTGGCCCGGCTGGGTCCCCGGCCGGGTGACCTGGTGTGGGACGTGGGCGCGGGGTCCGGTTCGGTGGCCGTGGAGTGCGCCCGGCTCGGGGCGGCGGCCGTCGCCGTGGAGAAGGCGCCCGACGGGGTGGAGCGGATCCGCGCCAACGCCGCCGCGCACGGCGTGGACGTGCGCGTGGTGCACGGTGCGGCGCCGGACGCGCTGGACGGGCTGGCCGACGATCCGGACGCCGTGTTCGTCGGGGGCGGCGGGCGGGAACTGCCCGCGATCGTCGCCGCGTGCGCCCGGCGGGCCCGGCGCGCGGTGGTCGTCGCGATGGCCGCGCTCGACCGGGTGCCCGCCGCGCGCGCGGCCCTGACGGGCGCCGGGTTCTCCTGCGACGGGGTGCTGTTGCAGTCGTCCCGGCTCGCGCCGCTGCCGGGGGACGTGACCCGGCTCGCGGCGACCAATCCGGTTTTCCTGTTGTGGGGCGTCCGTGAGCCCCTGGATCGTGAGGGAGTTGCCCAGTGATCGGCCTCATTTCCGCCACCGTGGCGGGGGCGGCGGCGCGCGACCGGCTGGCCGCGGCGTGGCCGGACCGCATCCGCGTGTACGACGGACCCGTCGGGGACGCCGTGCGGCGGGCGTTCGCGGAGTGCGAGCAGCTCGTGTGCTTCCTGGCGACCGGCGCGGTCGTGCGGCTCGTCGCCCCGCTGCTGGCGGACAAGACCAGCGACCCGGGTGTGGTGTGCGTCGACGAGGGCGGGCGGTTCGCCGTGTCGCTGACCGGCGGGCACGGCGGCGGCGCCAACGAACTCGCCCGCGCGGTGGGTGAGGTGCTGGGCGCCGAGCCCGTCGTGACGACGGCGACGGACGCCGTGGACCTGCCCGGTCTGGACACGCTCGGCCTGCCCGTGGAGGGCGATGTCGCCGCTGTCTCGCGGGCGCTGCTCGACGGTGAGCCGGTGGCGCTGCGCGCCGAGGTGGCCTGGCCGCTGCCGCCGCTCCCGGTCGCGGCCGAGGGGGCGTACGCGATCCGGGTGACCGACCGGCTCGTGGAGGCGGCCGAGCGTGAGGTGCTGCTGCGGCCCCCGTCCCTCGTCGTCGGCGTGGGCGCCTCCTCGGGCGTTCCCGCCGAGGAGGTGCTGGAGCTGGTCGAGTCGGCGCTGCGGGAGGCGGGGCTGTCGGTCCGCAGCCTGGCCGAACTCACCACCGTGGACGCCAAGGCCGGGGAGCCCGGCATCGTCGAGGCCGCGCGGCGCCTCGGGGTGCCGCTGGTGACGTACCCGGCCGGGGAGCTGTCCGGGGTCGAGGTGCCCAACCCGTCCGACGCGCCCCTGGCCGCCGTCGGCACGCCCTCCGTGGCGGAGGCCTCGGCGCTGCTGCGCGGCGGCGAACTGCTCGTGCCGAAGCGGAAGTCGCGCCGCGCCGACGGCACCCCGGCGATGGCGACCTGTGCCGTCGTACGGCGGCCGGGGCGCGGGCGGCTCGCGGTGGTCGGGCTCGGCCCGGGCGCCCGGGACCTGCTGACGCCGCGCGCGAAGGCCGAACTGCGGCGCGCCGCCGTGCTGGTCGGGCTCGACCAGTACGTCGACCAGATCCGGGACCTGCTGCGGCCCGGCACGCGGGTGCTGGAGTCGGCACTCGGGGCCGAGGAGGAGCGGGCCCGCACGGCCGTCGCGGAGGCCCGCCAGGGGCAGGCCGTCGCGCTGATCGGCAGCGGCGACGCGGGCGTGTACGCCATGGCCTCCCCCGCGCTCGCCGAGGCGACCGACGACATCGACGTGATCGGCGTGCCCGGGGTGACGGCGGCCCTGGCGGCGGCCGCGATCCTCGGCGCGCCGCTGGGCCACGACCACGTCTCGATCAGCCTGTCCGACCTGCACACGCCCTGGGAGGTGATCGAGCGCCGGGTGCGGGCGGCGGCCGAGGCGGACCTCGTGGTCACCTTCTACAACCCCCGTTCGCGCGGCCGCGACTGGCAGCTCCCCAAGGCCCTGGCGATCCTCGCCGAGCACCGCGCGCCCGGGACGCCGGTCGGTGTCGTGCGGAACGCCTCGCGGCCGGACGAGTCCAGCCGGCTCACCACGCTGGGCGCGCTCGACCCGGCGACGGTCGACATGATGACGGTGGTGACCGTGGGCAACACCGCCACCCGGGACGTCGCGGGGCGCATGGTGACGCCGCGCGGCTACCGCTGGCAGACGGGGCGGGAGGGCGCCGAGTGAACCGCGTGGTGCATCCCATCGAGGTGGAGTCCTACCGGCGGCTGCGCGCCCGGCTGGACACCTCGCACTTCCCGCCGCTGACCCGGGCGGTCGTGGAGCGGGTCATCCACTCCGCCGCCGACCTCGACTACGCCACCGACCTCGTCATGGATGAGACCGACCTGGAGAAGGCGCACGCCGCGCTGCACGCCGGGGCGTCCGTCGTGGTGGACGTGGAGATGGTCGGGGCCGGCATCACCCGCCGCGAGACCGTCTGCCGCCTGAGGGACGCCGAGGCCGGCCCGGGGCTGACCCGGTCCGCGCACGCGATCCGGCTCGCCTACGAGCAGGTCGGACCGGGCGCCCTGTGGGTGATCGGCAACGCCCCGACCGCGCTGGAGGAACTGCTGACCCTGGACGCCGACCCGGCGCTCGTCATCGGCCTGCCCGTCGGGTTCGTCGGCGCCGTCGAATCGAAGGCCGCGCTGCGCGAGAGCGGGCTGCCCGCCGTGAGCAACGTGTCCGAGAAGGGCGGTTCGGCGGTCGCCGCCGCCGCGCTCAACGCCCTGCTGTACCACCCCACTTCCGCCGAGGAGAAACTGTGACCACCCCGCCCGCCCTGCTCATCGCCGGCCACGGCACCCGGGACGACGCCGGAGCCGAGGCGTTCCGCGACTTCGTACGGGAGCTGGGGGCCCGCCACCCCGAACTGCCCGTCGCGGGCGGCTTCATCGAGCTGTCCCCGCCGCCGCTGGGCGAAGCCGTGACCGCACTGGTGGAGCGGGGCGTGCGGCGGTTCGCCGCCGTGCCGCTGATGCTGGTGTCGGCCGGGCACGCCAAGGGCGACATCCCGGCCGCGCTGGCCCGCGAGAAGGAACGGCACCCCGGCATCTCGTACACCTACGGGCGTCCCCTCGGCCCGCACCCGGCGCTGCTGAACGTGCTGGAGCGGCGGCTGGAGGAGGCACTGGACGCCGGGTCCGGGCGCACCCCCGGTGACCGCTCCGACGTGACGGTGCTGCTGGTGGGGCGCGGTTCGACGGACCCGGACGCCAACGCCGAGGTGCACAAGGCGGCGCGGCTGCTGTGGGAGGGGCGCGGCTACGCGGGCGTCGAGACGGCGTTCGTGTCGCTGGCGGCGCCGGACGTGCCGAGCGGGCTCGACCGGTGCGCGCGGCTGGGCGCGCGCCGGATCGTGGTGCTGCCCTACTTCCTGTTCACGGGCATCCTGCCGGACCGGGTGCGGCAGCAGACGGAGGGCTGGGCGGCCGCGCACCCGGAGGTCGAGGTGCGCTCGGCCGACGTCATCGGTCCCGAGCCGGAACTGCTCGACCTGGTGTGGGAGCGGTACGAGGAGGCCGTCAAGGGCGACCTGCGGATGAACTGCGACTCGTGCGTGTACCGCATCGCGCTGCCGGGCTTCGAGGACAAGGTGGGGATGCCGCAGCAGCCGCACTTCCACCCGGACGACGACGACCACCACCACGGTCATGGCCACGGGCACGGGCATCACCATGGCGCGCACTCGCATGCGCACTGAGAACGGGCACGACCTGCGCCACCACGGGGACGCGGAGGTCCGGGACGACGGCGGCTCGCTGATCGACCTGGCCGTGAACGTCCGGGCGGACACGCCGCCGGTGTGGCTGCGGGAGCACATCGCGGCGTCGCTCACCGGGCTGGCCGCCTACCCGGACGGGCGGGCGGCGCGGGCGGCGGTGGCGGCGCGGCACGGCCTGCCGGTGGAGCGGGTGCTGCTGACGGCGGGCGCGGCGGAGGCCTTCGTGCTGCTGGCCCGGGCGCTGGGGGTGCGGCGGCCGGTCGTGGTGCATCCGCAGTTCACCGAGCCGGAGGCGGCGCTGCGGGACGCGGGGCACACGGTCGGGCGGGTGCTGCTGCGGGAGGAGGACGGCTTCCGGCTCGACCCGGCGGCCGTCCCCGAGGACGCGGACCTCGTGGTGATCGGCAACCCCACCAACCCGACGTCGGTGCTGCACCCGGCGGACGCCGTCGCCCGCCTCGCCCGCCCCGGGCGGGTGCTCGTGGTGGACGAGGCGTTCATGGACGCCGTACCGGGTGAACCGGCGTCCCTGGCCGGACGGACCGACGTGCCCGGCCTCGTGGTGCTGCGCAGCCTGACCAAGACCTGGGGGCTGGCCGGGCTGCGGATCGGGTACGTGCTGGCGGCGCCGGAGACCGTGGAGGAGCTGGCGCGGGCGCAGCCGCTGTGGCCGGTGTCGACGCCGGCGCTGGCGGCGGCCGAGGCGTGCGTGGCGCCCCGGGCGGTGGCCGAGGCGGCGCACGCGGCGCACCGGGTCGCGGCGGACCGCGCGCACCTGCTGGCGGGTCTGGCCCGCTTCGCCCCGGCCGGGCTGCGGGTGGTCGAGCCCGCGCAGGGCCCGTTCCTGCTGGTCCGCCTGGCGCGCGCGGCGGCGGTACGCCACCGCCTGCGCGACCTCGGCTACGCCGTGCGCCGCGGGGACACCTTCCCCGGCCTGGACGAGGAGTGGCTGCGCCTTGCGGTCCGGGACCGCGCGACCACGGACGGCTTCCTGCGGGCCCTGGAGCGGGCGCTGCGCGCCTGACGCCCCGGCCCGCGGGGCGCCGGGGCGCACCGGCGGACGGTCGTCCCCGGTCACGGTGACGTCCCCGCCGGCACGGCGGGATGCCGCGCCCGCGCGGGGCGTCAGCCGCGGCGCCGCGCCAGGAGCACCGCTCCCCCGCCCCCGGCCAGCAGGGCCACCGCACCCGCCACGAGGTACGGCGTCGCCGAACTGCCGCCCGTCTCCGCCAGGTTCGCCTCGGCGGGGGCGCCCTGGGGCCGGGTGCCGGCGGGCGGGGCGGAGGCTCCGGCCGCGGGGGCGGGGGTCTTGCAGGTGGCCTCGGCCAGGGTGATCGTGCCGTCGACCTCGGCGACGTTCAGCTTCAGCGGGTTGACGGAGACCTTGAGTTCGAGGGCGGTGGCGGCGGCGGAGCGAGCCGTCGTCCGGGTGCTCGACAGGTCCAGGCGCACTTCGCCGACGCCCGGCACCGTGACGTCGGTCGGGCCGCCGGCGGTCAGGGTCACGCGCTTGCCGAGCACGGTGACCGAGCCGGGCAGGTCGGTCGCGGCGACCGGCTTCTTCCCCACCTCGCAGGTGGCCGTGGAGGTGACCTGCTCGATCTCGACCAGGGACAGCAGCGGCAGGCCCGGGACGTGCAGGCGGGCGTGGGCCAGGGTCGTGCTCCCCTCGGCCTTCGTGGCGGTGGTGGTGGCCGTCGCCCGGGCCACGTCCGCGCGCAGCACGCTGAAGGGCCGGCCGCCGTCCACCGCGTCCAGCCGGGCCGTGAGCGTGGTCCGCTCGGCGCTCCTCGGGGCCTCGACCTCGTTGAGGGAGACGGCGAGCGGGACGTTGACCGACTTGTTCAGCAGGGAGACGCCGAGGCCGGTGCGCAGGACGGCGGCGCTCGCGCGCCCGTGGTCGCCGGTGGCGTGCGCCGGGCTCGCGCCGGCCAGGACCACGGGCCCCGCGGCGAGGGCCGTCGCCGCGGCGACGGCCGCCAGACGGCGTGCGGGCATGCGGAAGGAAGTGCTGTTCACGGTGGGGACTCCCAGAAGAGACAGGCTCGGGACCCGGAAAGAATCGCCCCACCGCGCGCCGGCCGTCAGCGATCCGGCGCCGCTTCACCCCAACGGGGTGAGATCGCCGGTGCATTCGAATCCCCCGGCACAGGCGTTCCCCGGCGGCGTCTCACGTCCCGCCCACCACACGCCCGTTGAGCACCACCCGGCGCGGCGCGGCCAGCACGCGCACGTCCGCGCGCGGGTCCTCGTCGTAGACGACCAGGTCGGCCGGGGCGCCCTCGTCCAGGCCGGGCCGGCCGAGCCAGGCGCGCGCCTTCCAGGTGCCGGCCGCCAGGGCCTCGACGGGCGGGATGCCCGCGGTGACCAGTTCGGCGACCTCGGCCGCCGCCAGACCGTGGGCGAGCGCGCCGCCGGCGTCGGTGCCGACGAAGACGGGGATGCCGGCGTCGTAGGCGTTGCGCACAGTGTCGTAGCGGCGGGCGTGGAGCCGGCGCATATGGGCCGACCAGCGCGGGAACTTGGCCTCGCCGCCGTCGGCGAGCTGCGGGAAGGTCGCGATGTTGACGAGGGTCGGCACGATGGCGACGCCCCGCTCGGCGAACAGCGGGACGAGGTCCTCGGTCAGGCCCGTCGCGTGTTCGACGCAGTCGATGCCCGCCTCGACGAGGTCGCGCAGGGAACTCTCCGCGAAGCAGTGCGCGGTGACGCGGGCGCCCAGCCGGTGCGCCTCGGCGATCGCCGCTTCGACCGCGCCGCGCGGCCAGCAGGCCGACAGGTCGCCGAGGTCGCGGTCGATCCAGTCGCCGACCAGCTTGACCCAGCCGTCGCCGCGGCGGGCCTCCTGGGCGACGTAGGCGACCAGGTCGTCGGGCTCGATCTCCCAGGCGTAGTTGCGGATGTAGCGGCGGGTGCGGGCGATGTGCCGCCCCGCGCGGATGATCTTGGGCAGGTCCTCGCGGTCGTCGACCCAGCGGGTGTCCGAGGGCGAGCCCGCGTCGCGGATCAGCAGGGTGCCCGCGTCCCGGTCGGTCAGCGCCTGCTTCTCGGCGACGTCCCGCGGGACCGCGCCGTGCCGGTCCAGCCCGACGTGGCAGTGCGCGTCGACGAGGCCGGGCAGGGCCCAGCCCTCGACCGTGCGGACGTCACGGGCTCCGGCGGGGCGGTCGTAGGAGACGCGGCCGTCGACGACCCACAGGTCGTCCCGGACGTCCTCGGGCCCGACGAGCACCCGTCCCTTCACGTGCAGCACCGCGTGATCGCTCATGCACCGCACCTTAGTGAGCGGCCGGCGGCGCCTCGAAGGGGGCCGGTCCCCGCGGGGCTCGGGTAGGGGAGGCGCGGTACCCGCCGGTTACCCTCGTGCCGTCGGACCTGTGAGTGAAGAGAGCATTGCTGTGACGCACCCGTTTCTGGACCTGGCCCCGCTCGGCGCGGACCGTTTCGCCGCGATCGAGGACCGTGTGGCGCGGCTGCTGAGCACCGAGCAGGACGTCGTGATCATGCAGGGTGAGGCGCTGCTGCCGCTGGAGGGCGCGATCCGCGCGGCGGCCGGTCCGGGCACGACGGCCCTGAACGTCATCACGGGCCCCTACGGGCAGACCTTCGGCGACTGGCTGCGGGGACTGCGGCGCGACGGTGATCGACCTGGCGGTGCCCTTCCACACGGCGGTGACGGCCGCCCAGGTCCGGGAGGCCTTCGCCGCGCACCCGGAGATCGACTTCGTGTCCCTGGTGCACGCGGAGGCGGCGACCGGCAACACCAACCCGGTCGCCGGGATCGGCGAGGTGGTGCGGGCGCACGGAGCGCTGTTCTACCTGGACGCGGTGGCGTCAATCGGTGCCGAGCCGGTGCTGCCCGACGCGTGGGGCGTCGACCTGTGCGTGATCGGCGCGCAGAAGGCGATGGGCGGTCCGGCCGGGGTGTCGGCGGTGTCGGTGAGCGAGCGGGCCTGGGCCCGGATGGCGGCGAACCCGAACGCGCCGCGGCGGTCGTACCTGTCGCTCCTCGACTGGAAGGAGCGGTGGATCGACGGCGGCCGCAGGGCGCTGCCGCACGCGCCCGCCCAGCTGGAGATGCTCGCGCTGGAGGCGTGCGTGGAGCGGATCGAGGCGGTGGGCCTGGACGCGGTGATGGCGCGGCACGCGTCCGCCGCGGCGGCCACCCGCGCCGGGGCGGTGGCCCTCGGTGGCGGGCTGGAGCCGTACGTCTACGAGGCCCGGGACGCGGCACCGGTGGCCACGACCCTGCGCGTCCCGGCCGGGGTGGTGGCCGCGGAGCTGGTGGGGCGCGCCCTGGCGGCCGACCCTGCGCTGCCGGTCGCCGCCGGCGGGGGCGCACTGGCCAAGGAGATGATCCGGGTCAACCACTACGGCGCCGACGCGACGCCCGGGGCGGTGCGGGCGAGCCTGACGGCGCTCGGGACGGCGCTGGCCGAGCGCGGCGTGACGGTGGACGTGGCGGGCGCGCTGCGGGCCGCCGAGGAGGCGTGGCCCGGCGCGAACGCGTCGGCCGAATGACGGGCGCGTGAATTCCGGGTGCTTTTCGCACTGCCCCACACGTAAGCTGACACACAATTAAGAATTCTTCCGAGAACAGCTACCCGTATTCTTCTGCCCGGTTTCCCAGGTCCTAAACGCGCAGATTTCGAGGACCTTCCGCGAGGTAATTCCGGCGGATCTCGTGCGGGTTACATGGTTGTGACGCGTTACACAACGTGACTACTTTGCCCGGTATTACCCGGTCAATTTCGGACATAACGCCACCCATCCGTGCGGAGCCTCGCGCTCGCGTGATAACACAGAGCGGGCTCATATGTAACCCCGATCGGCGATGCAATTTTGAATTTCGCTGGGTAAGTTCGATTCGCATGACCGCCGTACAAGCAGATCCGCAAATCGACCGACCCACGGTGGCCGACGGAGCCGCACTGTGGCGGATGGCGAAGGACTCGAAGGTTCTCGACGTGAACTCGTCCTACAGCTATCTGCTGTGGTGCCGCGACTTCGCCGCCACGTCGGCCGTCGCGCGTGACGAGCGCGGCGAACCGATGGGCTTCATCACCGGTTACGTGCGACCGGACAGCCCGCGCACCCTGCTGGTGTGGCAGGTGGCCGTGGACGAGGCGCACCGCGGGCGCGGCCTGGCCGCGGCGCTGCTCGACGGCCTGGTCGCGCGGACCGTCGCCGAGCGCGCGGTGACGACGGTGGAGACGACCATCACTCCGGGCAACGCCGCCTCGGAGCGTCTGTTCACGTCCTTCGCCGAGCGGCACGGCGCGCCGCTGGAGCGCGAGGTGCTGTTCGACACGGGCCTGTTCCCCGACGGGCCGCACGATCCGGAGGTCCTGTACCGCATCGGACCGCTGCCCCACTGAGACTTCCCGCCGACTCCCGCAGACTTCGCAGACTTCGC
Organism: Streptomyces sp. NPDC044921; assembly: GCF_056432865.1. Classification (NCBI taxonomy): domain Bacteria; kingdom Bacillati; phylum Actinomycetota; class Actinomycetes; order Kitasatosporales; family Streptomycetaceae; genus Streptomyces; species Streptomyces sp. NPDC044921. The sequence goes on along the minus strand of NZ_JBWKIF010000012.1, from coordinate 183,543 downwards.
TGACTGCACAGACTTCGCAGACTTCCCCACGCACCGAGGAGCGATTCGTCGTGACCATCACCCAGCCCGACCTGAGCGTCTTCGAGACCCTGGAGTCCGAGGTGCGCAGCTACTGCCGCGGCTGGCCCACCGTCTTCGACCGTGCGGTGGGCAGCCGCATGTACGACGAGGACGGCCACGAGTACCTCGACTTCTTCGCCGGAGCGGGGTCACTGAACTACGGGCACAACAACCCCGTCCTCAAACGCGCGCTGATCGACTACCTGGAGCGGGACGGCGTCACGCACGGGCTCGACATGTCGACCACCGCCAAGCGCCGCTTCCTGGAGACCTTCCAGAACCTGCTGCTGCGCCCGCGCGACCTGCCGTACAAGGTCATGTTCCCGGGCCCGACCGGCACCAACGCCGTGGAGTCGGCACTGAAGCTGGCGCGGAAGGTGAAGGGCCGCGAGGCGATCGTGTCGTTCACCAACGCCTTCCACGGCATGTCGCTCGGCTCGCTGGCCGTCACCGGCAACGCGTTCAAGCGCGCCGGCGCGGGCATCCCGCTGGTGCACGGCACGCCGATGCCGTTCGACAACTACTTCGACGGCCAGGTCCCGGACTTCCTGTGGTTCGAGCGGCTCCTGGAGGACCAGGGCTCCGGCCTGAACAAGCCGGCCGCCGTGATCGTCGAGACCGTGCAGGGCGAGGGCGGCATCAACGTGGCCCGGCCCGAGTGGCTGCGCGCCCTGGCCGACCTGTGCGAGCGGCAGGACATGCTGCTGATCGTCGACGACATCCAGATGGGCTGCGGCCGCACCGGCGCGTTCTTCTCCTTCGAGGAGGCGGGCATCACGCCGGACATCGTCACCGTCTCCAAGTCCATCAGCGGCTACGGCCTGCCCATGTCGCTCTGCCTGTTCAAGCCCGAGCTCGACGTGTGGGAGCCCGGCGAGCACAACGGCACCTTCCGCGGCAACAACCCCGCCTTCGTCACGGCGACCGCGGCCCTGGAGACGTACTGGGCCGACGGCAGCGCGATGGAGAAGCAGACCCGCACGCGCGGCGAGCAGGTCGAGCAGGCGCTGATCTCCATCACCGAGGAGAACCTGGCCGACGTGAAGGAGTACCGGGGCCGCGGCCTGGTCTGGGGCATGGAGTTCCACGACAAGGCCCGCGCGAACAAGGTCGCCAAGCGCGCCTTCGAACTCGGGCTGCTCATCGAGACGTCCGGCCCGGAGAGCGAGGTCGTGAAGCTGCTTCCCGCGCTCACCATCACGCCCGAGGAACTGGACGAGGGCCTCAGCACGCTGGCCCGCGCCGTCCGCGAGACCGCCTGACCGCACAGCACCACCCACCTAGGAGGCATCGCAGCACCGTGATTGTCCGTTCGTTCAAGGAGATCGAAGGTACCGACCGGCACGTGAAGGCGGCGTCCGGTACGTGGGAGAGCAAACGCATCGTCCTCGCCAAGGAGAAGGTCGGCTTCTCCCTGCACGAGACGATCCTGTACGCGGGTACGGAGACGTCGATGTGGTACGCGAACCACATCGAGGCCGTCGTCTGCGTCGAGGGCGAGGCCGAGCTCACCGACCACGAGACCGGGCAGAAGCACACCATCACGCCCGGCACCATGTACCTCCTGGACGGGCACGAGAGGCACACGCTGCGGGTCAAGCAGGACTTCCGCTGCCTCTGCGTGTTCAACCCGCCCGTGACCGGACGGGAGGACCACGACGAGAACGGCGTCTACCCGCTGCTCACCGAGGAGGTGTGACGTTTCCATGACCGCCACGACCGACACGACCACCACCACCGGTATCCCCGACCTCTACCCCACGCGCGGAGCCTCCGAGGTGCTCACGCCGCGCCAGGACCCGGTCGTCTGGGGCGCGCCCGACGCGCCCGGGCCGATCGTGCCCGCCGACCTGCTGTCCTTCGAGCGCGACGGTTTCCTCGCCATCGACGAGCTCATCACGGACGACGAGGTCGCCGTCTACCGCGACGAGCTGAACCGGCTGGTCAACGACCCGGACATCCGTGCCGACGAGCGGTCGATCGTCGAGCCGAAGTCCAAGGAGATCCGCTCGGTCTTCGAGGTGCACAAGATCAGCGAGGTGTTCGCCAAGCTGGTCAGCGACGAGCGGGTCGTCGGCCGGGCGCGGCAGATCCTCGGCTCGGACGTCTACGTCCACCAGTCGCGGATCAACGTCAAGCCGGGGTTCGGCGCCAGTGGCTTCTACTGGCACTCGGACTTCGAGACGTGGCACGCCGAGGACGGTCTGCCGCGGATGCGCACGGTGTCGGTCTCGATCGCCCTGACCGAGAACTACGACACCAACGGCGGGCTCATGATCATGCCGGGGTCGCACAAGACGTTCCTCGGGTGCGCGGGGGCCACGCCGAAGGACAACTACAAGAAGTCGCTGCAGATGCAGGACGCGGGCACGCCCTCGGACGAGGCGCTGACCCGGTTCGCCGGCGAGCACGGCATCAAGTTGTTCACGGGCAAGGCCGGTTCGGCCACGTGGTTCGACTGCAACTGCATGCACGGCTCCGGCGACAACATCACGCCGTTCCCGCGCAGCAACGTGTTCATCGTGTTCAACAGCGTGGAGAACACGGCGGTGGAGCCCTTCGCGGCACCGGTGCGCCGCCCGGAGTTCATCGGGGCGCGGGACTTCACGCCGGTGAAGTGACCGGCCCCCGGCCGGGGGTCCGGGGGTTGCCCCCGGAGTAACACAGCATCGGGGCGCGGGACTTCACGCCGGTGTGGTGAGCGCGGGTCGCCGTGCACCGACCGTGTGAACGAGCTGCCGGGTGGGGCCTCCTCGTGTGGGACGGGAGGCCCCACCCGGTTTTTCATGCCCGCATGCCTCACGCCTTCACGCCTTCAGGGCGTGAAGGAGCCGGTCCACGTCCGCCGCCGTGTTGTAGAGGTGGAACGCGGCCCGCAGGTTGCCCGCCCGGTCGGACACCTGGATGCCCGCCCGGCTCAGCTCGCCCTGCCGGTGGCCGAGCCCGGGCACGGACACGATGGCCGAGCCCGGCGCGGGCACCGGCTCGTGTCCCAGTTCGGCGAGCCCGGCCCGGAAGCGGTCCGCGAGCGCGAGGTCGTGGGCGTGCACGACGTCGACGCCGATCTCCTCGACGAGTTCCAGGGAGGCGCGCAGCCCGGCGTGGCTGAACAGGGACGGGCTGACGTCGAACCGCCGCGCCGAGTGGGCGTGCTCGTGGACCGGGCCGTAGCAGCTGTCCCAGGGAACCTCGCCGGCGACCCAGCCGGCGAGCAGCGGTGCGAGTCCGCCGAAGTCCGGCGGGGCGACGAAGAACACGGCACCGTGCGGCCCCAGGAGCCACTTGAAGCCGACGGTGACCAGGAAGTCGTCGGCGTCGCCGTCCATCGGCAGCCAGCCCGCGGACTGGGAGGCGTCGACGTAGGTGCGCGCCCCGTGCGCCCGGGCCGCGTCGCGCACCGCCGGCAGGTCCGCGAGCCGGCCGTCGGCGGACTGGGCGCTGCTGACCGCGACCAGCGCGGTGCCGGGCCGGACGGACTCGGCGAGCCGTTCCAGCGGCACGGCCCGCACCTTGAGGTCGCCGCGCTCGTGGAACGGGTTCACCAGGGAGGCGAAGTCGCCCTCGGCGGTGAGGACCTCGGCCCCGGCGGGCAGCGAGGCGGCGATCAGGGCGCCGTACTCGGTGACCGAGGCCCCGGTCGCGACGCGCTCGGCGGGCACCCCGGCCAGCCGGGCGAAGCAGGCGCGGGCCGCCTCCACGTCCTCGTACAGGGGACCCAGGGGCACGCCCTCGGCCCGCATCCGCACCGCCCGCTGCACGGCGGTGACGGTGCGGGCGGGCAGGAGGCCGTTGCTCGCGGTGTTGAGATAGGTGTGCTGCGGCGCGAACTCGGCTCGGACGAGGTTCTCGAAGGTCTCCATGGGACCATGCTGCGCCCCCCGAATCTCCCCGTCCATTGCCTCTTTCTGCGTGAGAACGCCAAGCAGCCCTTATGGATGCGCTCCGAGCTGCGCGTTCAGCGCTGGGGCACCGCGCACCCGTCCGGGCCGCAGGCCTCGGCGCCGTCGGCATCGGTGCCGTCGACGGTGCGCAGGGGCGGGTGCTCGCCGTAGGCCTGGGTGAGGGCCCGGGTGAAGACCTCGGCGGGCTGGGCGCCGGAGACGCCGTACTTGCGGTCGAGCACGAAGAACGGCACACCGTTGGCGCCGAGCTGCGCGGCCTCCCGCTCATCGGCGCGGACCTCGTCGGCGTAGGCGCGGGGGTCGGCGAGCACCGCCCGCGCTCCCTGTTCCTCCAGGCCGGCGGCGACGGCGAGCTCCACCAGGCGCTCGTCGTCGTTGAAGACGGAGCGCTCGTCGGCGAAGTTGGCCCGGTACAGCAGGTCGAGCAGCCGCTCCTGGCGGCCCTGCTCCTTGGCGAAGTGCAGCAGGCGGTGCATGTCGAAGGTGCTGCCGTGGTCGCGGCCGCGGGTGCGGTAGTCGAGCCCCTCCGCGGCGGCCTGGGCGCCCAGGTTGTCCTCGCCGGCCTCGGCCTGTGCGGGGCTCATGCCGTACTTCCGGGTGAGCATCTCGATCACGGGCTGGACGTCGTCCTTGGCGCGCCCCGGGTCCAGCTCGAAGGAGCGGTGCACGACCTCGACCTCGTCGCGGTGCGGGAACTCCCGCAGCGCCCTCTCGAAGCGGGCCTTGCCCACGTAGCACCAGGGGCAGGCGATGTCGCTCCAGATCTCGACGCGCATGACTTCGGCTCTCTCCAGCTCTCGGGGTACGGAGGCTCCCTCCGCCGGTTACGTGAACATTCAAGCAGAGAGGTTCATTCCCGGGGCAGGGCGAGCCGCATCCGCAGGTGGTGATCGCCCGGCCCGGCCGGTTCGGGCACCCAGCCCTGCCGCCGGTAGAAGGACTGCGCCCGCCGGTTGTCCACGTGCACGTCGAGGACGGCCGTCCGCCTGCGGTCGGCCTGCCACTCCTCGACGCAGGCGGCGTGCAGGGCGCCGCCGACGCCACGCCGCCAGTGATCGGGGTCGACGTGGAACTGGGACAGCTGCACCGTGTCCGGAGGAGCGTCCTCGGGGGTGCGGAAGGAGGCCAGGGCGATGATCCGCCCCGCCTCGACGACGCACAGCACCCGCCCGTCCGGCCGGGTGAGGACGCCGCGCCAGGCGGCGAGCCAGTCGGTGCCGTCCTGCGGCACCCCGCCGGGGTAGTACGTCGCCCTGGCCCGGGCGTGCAGCGCGACGACGTGCTCCACCTCGGCGGGCAGCACCGTACGGATCACGCGGCCGGTGGTCACTCTGTCCCTGATCATGGAACGGAGGACGTGCCCGGCCGGGAAGGCGGTTCCCGCTCCGCCCTCAGCTGCCGTCGCGCAGGTCGTCCGGCCAGTACGGCCGGAACGCGATGTGGTCGTACGTCACCACGCAGCCCTCCCCCATCGGCGACTGGGTCATGAAGCCGGCCAGGGCCGCGGCCGTCTCCTTCTCGTCGCCGAGGGTGAAGAGGCGGACGAAGGTCCAGCGCTCGCCGTCGCGGGAGGCGTGGAAGGCGAACGCGCGGCCGGTGCGACTCACCCGGAGCCAGACCGAACTGCCCTCCACGGTGAAGGAGTTGGCGTCGTCCGAGTGGCCGCGGGTGACCACCGTGCAGACGGTGGGGACGTCCGGGGAGTACTCCAGGCAGAGCTTGGCCCAGGCCCGCTCGCCCACGTGGACGTAGAGCACCCCGGCGTCGAAGGCCGCGCCGAACCCGACCGTGACCTTGGCGATCAGCTGGAAGTCCCCTTCGGGCGCCCCCAGCAGCCGCGGCGCGTCGGAGGCGGGGTCCAGGCCTTCCCCGGTGGGCGGTACGAACCGGTCCTGCCGCGCCCCGGCCCACCCGGTGAGCACGCCGTCCTCATAGGTCCAGTGGGCCTCGGGCCCGTAGGAACGCAGCGGGAACGGCAGTTCGGGAAGTTCGAGATCCATTCGGCCCACTCTTCCAGACGCGCCCTTCAGGGGCGCGGGGAACGGCGCGACAAGCCACGGCGCACCGGCACCCCGCGATCCCCCCGCGCCCCTGCGACGCTCAGCGCTCCAGCCGCCCGTTGAACCGCCGCGGCAGCCCCAGCGGGTTGTCGTCCCGCAGCTCCGCCGGCAGCAGCGCCTCCGGGGCGTTCTGGTAGACGACCGGCCGCAGCCACCGCTCGATGGCCGTCCCGCCCACCGACGTGGACGTCGACGTCGTCGCCGGGTACGGCCCGCCGTGGTGCTGCGCCGGGGCGACGGCGACACCCGTCGGCCATCCGTTCACCAGCACGCGCCCGGCCAGCGGTGTCAGCTCCTGCAGCAGCTCCGCGCCACGGCCCTGGCCCGCGGCCTCCTCCTCGGACAGCTGCACCGTCGCCGTCAGGTTGCCCGGCAGCCGGGACAGCACGGCCTTGACCTCGGTCTCGTCCTCGTAGCGGGCCACCACGGTGACCGGGCCGAAGCACTCCTCGAGGAGCAGGTCGTGCTCGCCCTCCTGGGCCAGCCTGCTCGCGGGCACGGTGAGGAAGCCCGCGCTGACGGTGTGCTCGCCGCCCGCGCCGGGCGTGACCGGGGACTCGACGTCGGGCAGCTCGGCCCGCTCGGCGACGCCGGCGACGAAGTTGTCCCGCATGCGGTGGTCGAGCAGGACCCCGGCGTCGGTGTCGCTGACGGCGTCGGTCAGCGACTTGAGCAGGGCGTCACCGGCGGCCCCGGAGGGCGCGAGGACCAGGCCCGGCTTCACGCAGAACTGGCCGACGCCCAGCGTCATGGAACCGGCGAGGCCCGAGCCGATCGCCTCGGCGCGCTCGGCGGCCGCGGCCTCGGTGACGACGACCGGGTTCAGCGAGCCCAGCTCGCCGTGGAAGGGGATCGGCACCGGGCGGGCGGCCGCCGCGTCGAACAGCGCCCGGCCGCCGCGCACCGAGCCGGTGAAGCCGGCCGCCGCGACCAGCGGGTGCTTGATCAGTTCGACGCCGGCCTCGAAGCCGTGGACCAGGCCCACGACGCCCTCGGGGATGTCGTGCCGGGCGGCGGCGCGGCGCAGCACCTTGGCGACGTACTCGGACAGGGCCGGGTGGTCCGGGTGGGCCTTGACGACGACGGGGCAGCCGGCCGCGAGGGCGCTCGCGGTGTCGCCGCCGGCGACGGAGAAGGCGAAGGGGAAGTTGGAGGCCGAGTAGACGGCGACGACGCCGAGGGGCACCTTGTAGCGGCGCAGGTCCGGGATCGGCGGGGTGGCGGTGTCGTCGGGGTGGTTGATGACGACGTCGAGGAAGGCGCCCTCGTCGACGATGTCGGCGAAGGCCCGCAGCTGGTAGCAGGTGCGGGCGAGTTCGCCGGTCAGCCGGACCGGGCCGAGCGCGGTCTCGGCGTCGGCGGTCTCGACGAGTCCGTCCTTGGCCGCCTCCAGCTCCTCGGCGGCGCCGCGCAGGAAGGCCGCGCGGACGGTGCGGTCCGCGAGCGAGCCGCGGGCCTCGTGCGCGGCACGGACGGCGGCGTCGACCTCCTGGGCTGTGGCCTCCACCGCAACCTGCTCGCGCTGCTTCCCGGTTCGGGGGTCGACACTCCAGACTGGTGCTGCTGCCACCGCGGGTCCCTCCACACATGTAATGCCGCAGTACTGGGTCATCCACCAGGGGCGTTCGATATACTGAACACCGTCTCCCATGATGAATATGCTGGCGAGACTATTTCCCGTCGAACGAAGGGGTCAAGGGCGATGTCGGCTGGCGAGACGGGCGGCGGGGCGCAGGTCAAGTCCGCGGTACGCACGGTTGAACTGCTCGAATACTTCGCCGGACGTCCCGGTATGCACTCGCTCGCGGCGGTCCAGGAGGCCGTCGGCTACCCCAAGTCCAGCCTCTACATGCTGCTGCGCACGCTCGTCGAGCTCGGCTGGGTGGAGACGGACGCGACGGGCACGCGCTACGGCATCGGCGTGCGCGCCCTGCTGGTCGGCACGTCGTACATCGACGGCGACGAGGTCGTGGCGGCGGCCCGGCCGACGCTGGACCGGCTCTCGGACGACACCACGGAGACGATCCACCTCGCCCGCCTCGACGGCACCAACGTCGTCTACCTCGCCACCCGGCAGTCGCAGCACTACCTGCGGCCCTTCACCCGGGTCGGCCGCCGGCTGCCCGCCCACTCCACGTCCCTCGGCAAGGCCCTGCTGAGCACGTACTCCGACGAGCAGGTCCGCAAGATGCTGCCGGAGACGCTGCCCGCGCTGACCGAGAACACGATCACCGACCGGGAGAAGCTCATCGAGGAGCTGCGCCAGGTGCGCGAACAGGGCTTCGCCGTGGACCGCGAGGAGAACACGCTGGGTCTGCGCTGCTTCGGCGTGGCGATCCCGTACCGCACCCCGGCGCGGGACGCGATCAGCTGCTCGGTCCCGGTGGCCCGGCTGACGCCCGCGCACGAGCAGCTGGTGAAGGACGCGCTGTTCGACGCCCGGGACCGGCTGACCCTGGCCACCCGTAGGCTCTGAGGCATGAACGTCGAGCTGCGCGAGGTCCACGACAGCGACCTGCCGGTCTTCTTCCGGCAGATGAACGACCCCGAAGCGCTCCACATGGCCGCCTTCACCCCGGCGGACCCGTCCGACCGGGCCGCCTTCGACACCCACTGGGCCCGGATCCGCTCCTCCTCCGACGTGGTGCGCACGGTGCTGGCCGACGGCGACGTGGTCGGCAGCGCGGCGGTGTACGGGGTACCGGGCGAGCGCGAGGTGACGTACTGGATCGACCGCGCGTACTGGGGCAGGGGATTCGCCACGGCCGCCCTGCGGGCGCTGCTGGCGGAGGTGCTCGAGCGTCCCCTGTACGCCCGGGCGGCCTCGGACAACGCGGGGTCGCTGCGGGTGCTGGAGAAGTGCGGCTTCCGTACGGTGGCCTCGGCCAGCGGGTTCGCGCAGGCGCGGGGCGCCGAGATCGACGAGACGGTGCTGGTCCTGGAGGGTTGAGCCCGGCGGGACGGTCTCCCCCGTCCGGCGGAGGTGGATCGTCGTCGCGCAGGAGGTGGCCGCGGGCTCCGCCGCGGGAGCCTGGGCGCATGACGCAGTCGATCGCTCCACCCGCCGCTGCCCGCGGCACCGTCCGTCTCAGCCGCCCCCGCCGGTTCCTCCGCGCCGTCGCCGTCGTCTCCTGTCTGCCGTACCTGGGGCTCAAGGCCGCCTGGATCGCCGGGAGTCACCTCGGGATCCCCGACGGCAGCGCGCTGCTGGACGACCGGATCGCGATGGCCGTGATCAACGCCCTGACCGTGCTGCTGGACAGCGCGGTGATCGTGCTGGCGCTGGTGCTGACCCGGCCGTGGGGGCTCAGGGTGCCCGCGTGGCTGCTGGCGTTCCCGGTCTGGGTCGCCACCGGGCTGCTCGCGCCGATCATGGCGGGCTTCCCCGCGCAACTGGTCGTGCGGGCCTTCGGCGGTGGCGCGGAGCCGGAGGGTCGCGAGGCGTTCCTGGACGGGTGGGTGTTCGCCGTCGTGTACACGGGTTTCGTCCTCCAAGGCCTCGCCCTGGGCGGGCTGTTCGCGCTCTACGCGCGGGACCGCTGGGGGCACCTGTGGCGCGGCCGCCTCGGTGAGCCGCCCGCCGTTGCGCTCCGACCGGCTCATCGCGCCCTCGCCGTCGCCGCCGTCGTCGCCGCCCTGCCGCCGCTGACCCTGCACCTGCTGTGGGCCTGCGGCGGCACCGCGGGACTCGGCGCGGACCGGGCCGCCGAACGCACCGCCGACTTCCACGTCCTGGAGGCCGTCTTCGGGTGTCTGCTGCTGGCGGCCGTCGCCGGTGCGCTGTCGCTGGCCTTCCGGTGGGGCCGGGCGCTGCCCGTGCCGGTGCCGCTGGGTCTCGCCTGGGTCGGATCCGGGGCCGTGGCCTGCTGGGGAGCCTGGCTGTCGCTCGCCTCCCTCGGCGGTGTGGAGGACATCGCGGACCGCCCGACGCCGCTGATGGGTCTCGCCTACGCTGGGCAGATGCTCGCCGGCTTCCTCGTCGCCGCCCTCGGCGCCCACTTCCTCGCGGAGCGTGCGGCCGTGGCCGCGCGACGGGCGGCGTGAGGGCAGCCGCCCGGCTCCTGTTCGGCCGGCGGGCGCGGCTGCGCTGGGTGCACCTGGTCCTCGGCGGCGCGCTCGCCATGCCGTACGTCCTGCTCGGCGAGGTGATCATCGGCCCCGCCACCGGGTCGCGGAACGTCTTCGGGTCCTTCCCGCTCCAGCTCGCCGCGTTCGGCGTGGGGCTGCCGATCGCCGCGGTCACGTCCCTGTTCCCGCTGACCCGGCCGCTGGAGGCCGCCGCCGTGCGCTGGCTGTGCGGCGTCGACGCGGACCGGCTCGCCTCCGGGCCGGCCCGCACCCGCGGTGAGAAGGGGCGCACGGCCGCCTGGTTCACACTGCACCTCGGCGTCGGCGGGATCATCGCGGGCATGTCGCTGGCCCTGCCGCCGTTCGCCGCCGTGCTGATCGCGCTGCCGGTCTTCGCGGGACTGGGCGGCACCCGGCTCGGGCTGCCTCACGTCCTCGACCACAGCTGGGCGCTGGCCCTCGCCCCGGTCGTGGGCCTGGTCTCGCTCGCGGCCCTGGCGGGCTGCGCGGCCGGCTGCGGTGCGCTGCTGGCCCACTGGGCGCCGCGGCTGCTCGGCCCCACGCCCGAGGACCGGCTCGCCGCCGCCGAGGCGCGCGCCGCCGACCTCGCCGTGCGCAACCGGCTGGCCCGGGAGCTGCACGACTCCGTCGGGCACGCCCTGAGCGCGGTCACCCTGCAGGCGGGCGCGGCCCGCCGGGTCCTCGACTCCGACCCGGAGTTCGTGCGCGAGGCCCTCGCCGCGATCGAGGACACGACACGGCGTACGGTGGGCGAGCTCGACGCCGTGCTGGGGGTGCTGCGCGAGGGCGACGGACCCGGCACGGCCCCGGCGCCCACCCTCGCCGCCGACCTGGACGGCCTGCTGGCCCGGACGCGGGCGGGCGGACAGCGGGTGACCGCCACGGTGGCCGCCGACCCCGGGGCGCTGCCCCCGCTCGTGTCCCGCGAGGCCTACCGCATCGTGCAGGAGGGGCTGAGCAACGCTCTCAGACACGCCGGTGAGGGAGCCGCCGTGGACGTACGGGTGGAGGTGGCGGACGGGGAACTGGTGATCACCGTGGAGAATCCGGTGACCGGGCCCACGCCCTCCCGCCCCGGTGGCGGCCACGGCCTGCGGGGTATCGCGGACCGGGCGAGACTGCTGGGCGGCACGATGACGGCCGGGACGGCCGGGACCGTCGCAACGGCCGGGACCACCGGCACCGCCAGAGCGGCCGACACCGCAGGAACCACGGGGACCGCCGCGGACGCCGGAACAGCTGGGACCGAAACCGGTGGGACCGCCGGAACGGCCGGTGCCGTCAGACCGGTCGACAGGGCCGAGACCGCCGCAACGGCCGGAACCACGGAAACCGCCGGAGCCGCCTGTATCGCCGGTATCGCCGGGGCCACTGGTACCGCCGGAACAGCCGGTCCCGCCGGACCGGCCGAAAGCAGCGAGAGCGCCGCAACGGCCGGGGCCGCCACACCGGCCGACACCGCCGGAACCACGAGCACCGCCGCGGACACCGAAACCGGCGGGACCACCGCAACGACCGGGGCCGCCAGAACGGCCCGAACGACCGAACCCGTCGAACCCGCCGAACCAACCGACCCCGCCAACTCCCCCGATCCTGCCGAACCAACCGACCCCGCCAACCCCGCCAACTCCCCCGGCCCCGCCGGCCCCGCCCGCGAGATCTTCCGTCTGCGCGTACGGCTGCCCCTGAAGGGACCCGCATGAGCCGCCCGGCCCCGATCCGTGTCGTCCTGGCCGACGACGAGCGCATGGTCCGCACCGCGCTGCGCGCCATCCTCTCCGCCGAGCCCGACCTGGAGGTGGCGGGCGAGGCGGCCACCGGCGCGGAGGCCGTCTCGGTCGTCCGGGAGCTGCGCCCGGACGTCGTCCTCATGGACGTCCGGATGCCGGGGATCGACGGCATCCGCGCCACCGAGCAGATCCTGGCGACGCTGGCCGAGCCGCCCCGGATCGTCGTCGTGACGACGTTCGAGAACGACTCCTACGTGTACGACGCGCTGCGCGCGGGGGCCGCCGGGTTCCTGCTGAAGCGGGTGGACGCCGACGCGCTCGTGCAGGCGGTCCGGCTGGTGGCGCGCAGCGACAGCCTGCTCTTCCCCGCGGCGGTGCGCGCCCTCGCCACCGAGCACGCCCGGGCGCGCCCGGTCCCGCCCGCGTGGGTGGCGAGGCTCACGGCGCGCGAGGGGCAGGTGCTGCGGCACATGGCGCGGGGACTGACCAACGCGGAGATCGCACACCGGATGGGGGTCGGCCCGGCCACGGTGAAGTCGCACGTCGCGGCGGTCCTGGCCAAAACGGGCACCCGGGACCGTACCCAGGCGGTGATCGCGGCGTACGAGGCGGGCTTTCTGAGCGGCGGATGAGAAAACGGGGCGGGCGGAGGTGAATCCGGACGGACGGGAACGATCCGCCCCGCGCGGCTCGTCCTTCAGTTCGGTATGAACAAGACGATCAGGCGCGCCTCGGTCTTCACGCTGCTGCTGGTGTTGGCCCTGCTGGTCAGGGCGACCTGGGTGCAGTTCTACGAGGGCCGGGCGCTGGCAGACGACAAGGACAACCGGCGGAACGCGATCGAGACGTACTCGGCGCCGCTCGGGAACATCATCGTGGGCGGCCGCGCGGTCACCGGCTCGGCGCCGACGAAGTCGGGCGACCTCGAGTACAAGCGCACGTACACGGACGGCGAGTTGTACGCGGCGGTGACGGGATACGCCTCGCAGGCCTACGCGCCGACCCAGCTGGAGGGCATCTACACCGACCTGCTCAACGGCACGGACAGCCGGCTGAAGTCGGTGCTGGACACGCTCACCAACCGGCGGGCCGACCCGGGCAACGTGGTGACGACGATCGACCCGGACGTGCAGAAGGCGGCCTACGAGGCGCTCGGCGACAAGAAGGGCGGGGCCGTCGCCGTCGACCCGGGGACCGGGAAGATCCTGGCGGTCGTGTCGACGCCGTCGTACGACCCCTCGGCGCTCACCGACGCCAACACGGCGGGGGCCGCCTGGAAGAAGCTGAACGCGGACCCGGACAAGCCGCTGACCAACCGCGCGCTGCGCCAGCCACTGCCGCCCGGCTCGACGTTCAAGCTGGTCGTGGCCGCGGCGGCGCTGGAGGAGGGGTTGTACTCGTCGGTGGACGAGCGGACCGACAGCCCGGACCCGTACACGCTGCCGGGCACCGCGCGGCAGCTGACCAACGAGAACCCGAACGCGCCCTGCACCAACGCCACGATCCGCACGGCGCTGGAGTACTCGTGCAACAACGTCTTCGCGAAGATGGCCGTGAAGCTCGGCGAGGACAAGGTCAGGGCGATGGCCGAGAAGTTCGGCTTCAACGACGACGAGCAGGACGTGCCGGTCCGGGCCTACACGAGCGTGTACCCCTCCGGCATGTACCCGTCGGAGACGGCCCTGACCGGCATCGGCCAGTTCGACGTCACCGCCACGCCCCTGCAGATGGCGATGGTGTCGGCGGCCATAGCCAACGGCGGCAAGCTGGTCTCGCCGCATATGGTTTCGCAGATCACCGACAGCGGCGGTGATGTGCTGCGCGACTACGACGACGAGGCGGGCACGAAGGAGATCCTCTCCTCGTCGACCGCCGAACAGCTGCGGTCGGCGATGCGGACGGTGGTGGAGCGGGGCACGGGCAGCAACGCCCGGATCCCGGGCGCGACCGTGGGCGGCAAGACGGGCACGGCACAGCACGGCGAGAACAACAGCCAGGTGCCGTACGCCTGGTTCACCTCGTACGGGAAGTCCGGCGGCAAGCAGGTCGCGGTGGCGGTGGTCGTGGAGCAGTCGGACGCGGCCCGCTCGGAGGTCAGCGGCAACGGCCTCGCGGCACCGGTCGCGAAGGCGATGATGGAAGCGGCGCTGAAGGAATGAACTTCGGCGGCGTGAAAGCCGTCTGTACCAGCGACGGGCCGCCCCCTTCCCCCCGGGGGCGGCCCGTCGCCTTGCTTCGCGCCGCCCCTACTTCGCGCCCAGGAGCTGCTCGACCGGGTCGATGGCGAAGTACACGAGGAACAGCGCCGAGGTCCCCCACAGCAGCCAGTGCACCTCCCGGGCCCTGCCGAGGACGGTCCTGATGGCGACGTAGGCGAGGAAGCCGGCGCCGATGCCGTTGGTGATGGAGTAGGTGAACGGCATCACGGCGATGGTGAGGAAGGCGGGGATCGCGATGTCGTAGCGGTCCCAGTCGATGTGCTTGACCTGGGTCATCATCAGGAAGCCGACGGCGACCAGGGCGGGGGCGGCCGCCTGGAGCGGGACGATGGTGAGCAGCGGGGTCAGGAACAGGGCGAGGCCGAACAGGGCGCCGGTGACGAGGTTGGAGAAGCCGGTGCGCGCGCCCTCGCCGACGCCGGCCGCGGACTCGATGTAGGAGGTCGCGGAGGAGGCGGAGGCGGCGCCGCCCGCGACGGCCGCGGCTCCGTCGATGAGCAGCACCCGGCCGAGGTTCGGGACCTTGCCGTCCTCGTCCAGCAGCCCTGCCTCGGCGCTGACGCCGACGACCGTGCCCATGGTGTCGAAGAAGTCGGACAGGATCAGTGTGAAGACCAGCAGGACCACGGTGACGACGCCGACGCCGGGAGCGCTGAAGGCGCCGAACAGGTCGAAGTCGCCGAGGAGTCCGAAGTCGGGGGTGTCGACGATCCGGTGGGGCCAGGACGGTGTGGTCAGGCCCCAGGTCCTGATGTCGGCTGTGGAGTTGATCACTATGGCCAGGGCCGTCATGGTGACGATGCTGATCAGGATGGCGCCCTTGACCTTGCGGGCGAGCAGGCCGACCGTCAGCAGCACGCCGAGGCAGAAGACGAGCATCGGCCAGCCGGCGAGGGTGCCGGTGCCGCCCAGCTGCACGGGCACGGTGGTGTTCGCGGCGTCCGGGATGCGGCTGACGAACCCGGCGTCGACGAAGCCGATGAAGGCGATGAACAGGCCGATGCCGACGCTGATCGCCTGCTTGAGCGGCTGCGGGATGGCGTGCATGACGGCCTCGCGCAGCCCGGTCACGACCAGCAGGCAGATCAGCAGGCCTTCGAGGACGATCAGGCCCATCGCGTCGTCCCAGCTCATCAGCGGGGCGATCTGGAAGGCGACCACGGCGTTCAGGCCGAGTCCGGCGGCCAGGGCGAGGGGGAGGTTGCCGGCGACGCCCATGACGATCGTCATGACGGCCGCCACCAGGGCGGTGGCGGTGGTCAGTTGCACGGCGTCCAGCTGCTGCCCGGACTTGTCCCTCGCGCTGCCCAGGATGAGGGGGTTCAGGACGAGGATGTAGGCCATCGTGAAGAAGGTGGCGAAGCCGCCGCGTATCTCCCGGCCGAGGGTGGAGCCCCGCTCGGAGATCCGGAAGAACCGGTCGACGCTGCTTGGCGGAGGCGGGCCGGCGGCCGGCCGGTCGGTGACCTGCTGCGGTTCGGACATCGTGTGTGCTCCTCGGTGCCGGGTGATCGGTGTGCGGATGCTGGCCGGATTGTGCCCGCGTCGAACCCGGTTCGGGTTTTCTCCGTGTTACGGAAGGAGGGTCGGCCCGCCATACGCCGTTCGAAGCTCCGTACGAACCATCGTGAGATCGCTGCTACGCTTCCGGATCTCGTCCGGATCACCCCCGGATGACCACATGCCATCTACATGACACTCACAGGGCGCCCCCGTCCGGGAGTGCCCGCGCCGCTGCGAGGAGAGGTCGCCCGTGGGCACAGTCGTCGACGACGCCGCCTCCGTGGAGTTCCACGCCTTCTTCGAGCGCCACTACGCCGAACTGTCCCGGCTCGCCCATCTGCTGACGGGCGAGCCGGACACCGCCGACGACCTGGCGGCGGACGCCTTGCTGGCGCTGTGGCACCGCTGGGACCGGGTGCGCGCGGCCGACCACCCGGCGGCGTACGCGCGCGGGGTGGTGGCCAACCTGGCGCGCACCCGCATCCGCAGCGCGGTGCGCGAGCGGCGGCGGATCGCCCTGTTCTGGTCGCAGCGCGAGGAGAAGACCGAGAACCCGGACGTCGCGGGCGTGGTCGACGTCCGGGAGGCCCTGCGCAGGCTGCCGTTCCGCAAACGGGCGTGTGTGGTGCTGCGGCACGCCTTCGACCTCTCGGAGAAGGACACCGCGCTGGCCCTCGGCGTCTCGGTGGGTACGGTGAAGAGCCAGACCTCGAAGGGAATGGCCGAACTCCAGCGGCTGCTGGGCACGCGCGGGATGCCGCAGCGGATGCACGCGGCACTGGGCGCGCCCCGCTGCTCGCCCGCCGTGGAGGGCTTGCGCACCGGCGAGGGCGGAGGAAGGGACCGATGACGATGCGGCGGGACGTGCACGAGGAGCTGCGCGCCCGGCTGCACGAGGCGGCCGGGCGGCACGAACCGGACCGGGAGCGGATCCTGGCCCGGGTGGAGCGCGGGATGGCCGCTCCGCCCGGATCCGGCCACCGGGCGGCGCGTCCGCCGGTGTTCGGCTGGATGCGGGTGGCGGGCGCGACGGCCGCGGTGGCGGGCGTGCTGGCGGTCGGCGGGTACGCGGTCGCGTCCGCGGTGAAGGAGGAGACCGCCCCGCGGCAGCGGGAGGTGGCGACGTCACCGACGCCGACGCCGTCGCCGGAGGCGACGAGCCGGGCGCCCGCACCGCCGGTGGACCCGGCGCCGAGCGCCACGCCCGAGGAGCGGGAGCCGAGCACTCCGCCCCCCTCGCGCACGCCGAGCGCCCCGGCCGCGCAGCGCCCCCCGGGCGCCGCCGCCGAGGACGGGCCGCTGTGGTCGGACGGCTCGGTCGACCCGCACAGCAACGACTTCTGGGCGCAGAGCAACGTCACCCTGAAGAACCGGGAGCAACTGACCGCGCTGACCGTGCGGTTGCGCATCGCGCAGACCGGCGGGGTCTCCGGGACGGGCGCCTGGCGCTCCCTGCCCGAGGGCGACTTCACGCTCACGGTGGCCGAGAAGGGCGGATTCCTGGTCTACACCTGGACGCTCAAGGAGGGCCGTACGGTCCCGCCGGGCGAGTGGGTGTTCGCGGGGCAGTACGACCACGCCCGCGGGGGCCGCGACGCGGGCGCGGACCGCTACTCGGTGACGGCCGCGGCAGGTTCGCGGCAGTTCTCGGTCGGCGGTGGCTTCGCCGCCGGGGACGACGACGGCGACTCGTGAAAAATTCCGTGAGACGCGGCAACCCTTTCCTCACCGGTGGCGACCACTTCGCGCAAGAGTCACCACCCATCTGAGGAATCGGTACATGACTGCACCAGCAGCACAGCGCGTCCGCCACCGCCGCCGGGTCACCAAGCGGCGGGCGGTGATCGCCGGGGTGTCGGCCCTGGGCATCACCGGAGCGGCGGTCATCACGACGTCGATGCTGTCGACGGCGGGCGCCGCGTCCTCCTGGCCCACGGACAAGGGCACGACGCCCGTGTCGAAGACCATCCCGGTCTCCGGTGTCCGCGACGGCGGGATGAAGATGTTCTACGGCACCGGCGCGCTCGGCGGGGACGGCCAGGACGAGGGCCAGGACCCCCTCTTCGAGCTCGCCGACGGCGCGGTGCTGAAGAACGTCATCATCGGCACCCCGGCCGCGGACGGCGTGCACTGCAAGGGCAGTTGCACGCTGCAGAACGTGTGGTGGACGGATGTCGGCGAGGACGCGGCCAGCTTCAAGGGCAAGTCCTCCTCGGCGGTGTACAGGGTGATCGGCGGCGGCGCGAGGAACGCCGACGACAAGGTGCTGCAGTTCAACGGCGCCGGCACGCTCAACGTCTCGGGCTTCCAGGTGCAGAACGCCGGCAAGCTGGTCCGCTCCTGCGGCAACTGCAAGACGCAGTACAAGCGCACGATCGTGCTGGACGACATCGACGTGACGGCGCCGATGAACTCGATCGTCGGCGTCAACCAGAACTACGGCGACACCGCCACGCTGTCGAGGATCCGCGTCCACGGCGACAGCAAGAAGAAGATCAAGACGTGTGTGCGCTTCGAGGGCAACAACACGGGCAAGGAGCCCAAGGAGCTGAAGCCGGCCGGCCCGGACGGCAAGGCCTGCAAGTTCACGGCCTCGGACATCAGCTACCAGTAGAGCCCGTCCCCCGGTGACTCCGGCCGGCCCTGGTCCCCCCTCGGGCCGGCCGGACGCCGGGTGTCCGGCCCCCCAGTCGGGCACCACGGCACCTCGACCCTCCGGAGCCCCCCTCCGGGCGGTCGGACGGTACCGGCCGAGCCCCCCTCGGCCGTTCGCAGACGCCCCCGCCGGTTCGCACCCGGCGGGGGCGTCGTCGTGTGCGCCGGTCCCCGGATGTTTCGAAATTTTCGGAACGACCGGCCCCACGCACACCCGTTGACGCCCTGACTCCCTGCGGTGACACTCCGAGGGCCGCCCATCCAACAGAATCCCCCAGACTCCGACAGGAAGTGTCATGCGCCCCCGCATCGCCCGCAGGCTGCTGCTTCCGTTCCTCGCCCTGGCCGGTCTCCTGCTGGCCCTCCTCACGGCCCCGCCCAGCACCGCAGATCCCGGAGCCCCGCCCGTGCAGCACCCCAAGTACGCCGGATACCTCTTCGCCTACTTCACGGGCGAGGGCACCGCCGACGGCGAGCAGATCCGCTACGCCCTCAGCCGGGGCAACGACCCGCTGCACTGGCGCGAACTGAACGCCGGCAAGCCGGTCCTGACCTCCACGACCGGCGAGAAGGGCCTGCGCGACCCGTTCGTCATCCGCTCCCCCGAGGGCGACAAGTTCTACCTGATCGCCACGGACCTGCGGATGTACCGGAACGCCAGCGGCAGCTGGGACCAGGTCCAGCGGCACGGCAGCAAGTCGATCATGGTGTGGGAGTCCACCGACCTGGTCCACTGGACCGACCAGCGCCTGGTGAAGGTCTCCCCGGACAACGCGGGCAACACCTGGGCCCCGGAGGCCTACTGGGACGACGAGCTCGGCGCCTACGTCGTCTTCTGGGCGTCGAAGCTGTACGCCGACGACGACCCGGAGCACAAGGGCGACACGTACAACAGGATGCTGTACGCGACCACGAAGGACTTCCGCACCTTCAGCGAGCCGCGGATATGGAACGACCCGGGCTACTCGGTGATCGACTCCACGGTCGTGCGGTACAAGGACGAGTACTACCGTTACACCAAGGACGAGCGCGACCCCGGCTCCGCGGGTCCCTGCTCGAAGTTCATCACCGGCGAGAAGTCCGCATCCCTGACCTCGACGACGTACGACTTCGTGGCCGACTGCATCGGCAAGGGCGCGATCGACCGCGGCGAGGGCCCGACGGTGTTCAAGTCGAACACCGAGAAGAAGTGGTACCTGTTCATCGACGAGTACGGCGGCCGCGGCTACGTCCCCTTCGAGACCACCGACCTCGCCTCCGGCAGGTGGACCCCGTCGACGGACTACCAGCTCCCGGCGAGCCCGAGGCACGGCACGGTCCTGCCGGTGACGCAGCAGGAGTACGACCGCCTGCTGGCGGCGTACCCGGCCGCTCCCGCCTCGGTGGTGGACGCGACGGCGAAGCACCAGAAGGGCTACGCCGTCGTCACGGACCGTGCCTCCAAGGTCGTGCTGCCGATGCGGCCCGACGCCGACCTGCGGCGCCTGGCCCCGAAGCTGTGGGTCGGCGAGGGGGCCACGCTGAGCCCGGAGTCGGGCACCCGCCGGGACTTCCGCAGGCCGCAGACGTACACCGTGACGGCCGCCGACGGCACCGAGCGCACCTGGACGGTCGAGGCGGTCCGCACCCGCAGCCCCCTGCTGCCGGGCCTGAACGCCGACCCCGACGTGCACTACCTGAACGGCCGCTACTGGATCTATCCGACGACGGACGGCTTCCAGGGCTGGGGCGGCACGAAGTTCAAGGCCTACTCGTCGAAGGACCTGGTGCACTGGAAGGACCACGGCGAGATCCTGGATCTCGGCCCCGACGTGACCTGGGCCGACAAGTACGCCTGGGCGCCCGCGATCGCCGAGCGCGACGGCAAGTACTACTTCTACTTCTGCGCCGAGCAGCAGATCGGCGTGGCGGTGGCCGACTCCCCCGCGGGCCCGTTCAAGGACGCGCTCGGCAAGCCGCTGGTCGCCAAGGGCGGATCCCTCCAGGGCCAGATGATCGACCCGTCGGTCTTCACGGACGACGACGGCCAGGCCTACCTGTACTGGGGCAACGGGCGCGGGTACGTCGTCCCGCTCCACGAGGACATGGTGTCCTTCGACCCGTCGCAGGTGCGGGACATCACCCCGCACGACTTCCGCGAGGGCTCGTTCGTGGTCAAGCGGAAGGGCACGTACTACTTCATGTGGTCACAGGACGACACGCGCAGCGAGAACTACCACGTGGCGTACGCGACCGGCCCGTCCCCGCTCGGCCCGTGGACCAAGCAGGGGACGATCCTGCAGAAGCGGCCCGAGTACGGCATCCTCGGCACCGGTCACCACTCGGTGGTGAACGCCCCCGGCACCGACGACTGGTACGTGGTCTACCACCGCTTCGCCCTGAACGGCCCCGGCAGGCCGGGCGGTGACGGCATGCACCGCGAGACGACCGTCGACCGCCTCCGGTTCAGGGCCGACGGCGCCATCGAGCCGGTGGTGCCGACGCTGGAGGGGATCGAACCGGTACGGCGGTGACCCTCACAGGACGTCGTCCAGCCAGCCGAGGACCTCGTCCTGCATCTGGCGGGTGAAGGCGTGGCCGAGCTCCGGCCACGCCTTCGTCCGCAACCGCTCCTCGGCGTGGTGCGCACGCCAGACGGCACGCAGCCTGTCGTACGCGACCCGCACGCCCTCGGCCGGGAACAGCGTGTCCAGGGCGCCGTGGAAGAACAGCATCGGCCTGGGGGCGGCGATGCCCGCCACGTCCGGGATGTCGAGGTGCCGGGCGAGCCCCGGGTGGAGCATGCAGTAGGCCGACTGCCCGCGCAGCGTGTTGTTGCCGGGCACCATCATCTCCTTGAGCCCGGTCATCCAGCAGACGCTCGCGGCGGCCGCCACGTGGTCACTGAGGGCGGCGGTCTGCCAGGCGCGGAAGGCGCCCATGGAGAACCCGACGGTGGCGACCCGCCGGGCGTCGACCCGGTCCAGTCCCGCCAGGAAGGCGGCGGCCCGCTCGTCCTCCCGGGCCATGAGCCCGGCGAGCGAGGAGCCGAGGTGGAACAGGTTGGACGCGAGAGCCTGCTGCTGCTCGTAGGCGAGAGGGCCCCGGTCGCCCCAGCCGAGGGCGTCCAGGCACAGCACGACGTAGCCCCGCCGGGCCAGTTCGTCGCCGACGAACCGGCCGCCGAAGTGCCGGCCGGCCCAGGCCGCGGCGGAGGCGAGGCGGACGTCGTCGTACCACGGGCGGACGCACTTCTCCTTGCCGATGTCGAACCGGGAGCCGTGGTCGTGCAGGAGCAGCACGGCCGGGAAGGGCCCACGGCCGTGCGGGGTGAGCAGGGCGCCGCGCACCCGTTCGTAGCGGGTCAGGGAGACGGTCACCAGCTCGCGGTCGTAGCCGTCGCCGGGCACCCGGCCGGTGTGCTCGGGCGCGAACGGCACGCCGTCCTGCCGTTCGACGAGCAGGTGCCGCTCGACGGTCGCCCGGGCGGCCCGCCGCCAGGCGCCGGGGTCGCGGACCGGGGACCGGCCCCAGGCCAGCGGGAAGGTCAGGGCGTCCTTGAGCGCCGGGTGGAAGCCGGGCAGCGGACCGTCCACACCCGCCGCCCGAGCCCCGTTCAGCGTCCCTCCCGCCACGGCTCCCAGTCACCGAGGTGGGCGGCGCGGGTCGCGGAGCGGGCCTGCTCGTCCGTCAGTTGGGGCCGGTTCCCGGGGACGGGGATCCTGGCGCCCGGGCCGGTGTTGCGGTACTCGGCGAACCGCATGCTCCGCCAGGGGTGGGCCTCGCGCATGTCGGCGTACGGCGCGGTCGCGTCGATGCCCGGGCCGAGCCAGGTGTTCCGGACGGTGAGCATGGGCCGGGCGGTGAGGTCGGAGCTGGGCACCCAGGGCCGGGCCAGCTTGTAGAAGCCGTCGGGGGCCTCGCTGCTGACGCGGCTGCGGGTGACCAGGTAGCCGAGCGGATTGGCGCCGGCGGTCGAGGGCGCGAACACGAATCCGTACGGGGGCGCGGTCAGGTCGGTGCGCGACAGGGTGCGGAAGTGGCACCGTTCGAACACGGCCGTGGCGCGTCCGAAGACGAAGTCCACGTCCCCTTCGGCGTAGCAGTGGGCGAAGTACTGGCGGGCGAAGGTGCCCAGGGCCATGGAGTCCGCGTACAGGGTGTCCTGGTGGCCGAGGAAGCGGCAGTGGTGGAAGGCGGACCGGTCGCCCTGGACCTTGAGGGCGACGGCCTGCGTGCCGGTGACGCCGGGGTGGTCGGCGCGCAGCCAGTCGTTGGCGAAGGTGATCCGGTGGGCGGTGAACCCGTCGGCCTGCACGGTGGCGGTGGCGGAGCCGCTCGTGCCGTACGTGCCGCCGCCGGGCTTGGGCGTCCCGGCCGCGTTGTCGTACACGATCACCACGTCACGGGGGTCCTCGCCCGCCCCGATCCAGGTCATGTCGGTGCGGGCCGGGTCGACGAGGACGGTCTGCCGGTAGACGCCCGGGGCGATGACGAGGGTGTAGCCGCTGCCGTCGGCCGCGTCCACCGCGTCGCGGACGGTGGTGACGTCACCGGCGCCGCCGGGGTGGACGTACAGGGTTCTGGGGTGCGGGCGGGCGGCCGGTGACCCGTACCGGCCGAACGGGCGCGGACGGCCGGCGGCCCGCGCGGGCCGGGCGGCGAGGCCGAGGGCGGCACCGGCCGCGGTACTCGCGGCGAGGAACCCGCGGCGGGAGACGGAACGGTGGGGCTGCGCGGGCATGCGGCTGCTCCTTCGCGGTACGGCGGGTGTGCGGTGGGCGGGGGGGCCGGGGCGGGGTCCGCGCAGCGGGCCGCCCCGGCCGGTACGGGCCGGTCGGTTCAGCAGAGGCGTCCGGCGCCCGCCCGGGCGTCGACGATGCCGGGCACCGCCTTCGCGGGATCGATCCGGGTCCGCAGTGCCGGCGTCCAGCCGGCACCCGGCTGGAGCGTCTCCGCCGGGATCTCCGCGTTGTGCACGGCGATCAGGTCGACGGGCCTGCCGTTGACGACGTTGGCGTTCGCGGTGACCGGCGCCTCGCTCCACTTCTTGAGGATCTTCGCCGGGCTGAGGCCCTTCGCCAGCGTGAACGCGTTGTGCTCGGCGACGAGCCGGGACTCCTTGCCGATGCCGTAGACGTAACCCCACTTCTGGTCCTTGGTGACCACGAAGTGGTTGTTGTACGAGTCGACCTGCCCGAACCGCACCCGGGGCGCCCGCTCGACGATGCCCTCGAAGCGGTTGTGGTGCAGGGTGACCTTCAGCTTGCCCGCGTCGTCGGCGGTGGCGCTGTCGCTGTTGCCGATGAGCATGGTCTTGTCGTGGTCCCGGAACGAGTTCCAGGACACGGTCACGTGGTTGGAGCCGCGCACGACGTCGAGCAGCCCGTCGTGCTGCTGGTAGGTCTTGCCGAAGTACGACGGCAGGGAGCTGTCCGGGTGGCGGCCGTCGGTGAGCGTGTTGTGGTCGATCCACACGTGGGTGGAGCCGTACACGACGACGCCGTCGTACTCGGAGTTCCAGGCGCCGGTCCCGTTGTCGTCGGTGGGGTCCCACTGCGGGAAGCAGTCGACCGGTGCCTCGAGGGTGAGGTTGCGGACGATGACGTTGTCGACGCCCTTGATCTGCAGGCTGCCGCCGAGGATGCCCGCGTTCCTGCCGACACCGATGATCGTGGTGTTGGCGGGCACGCCGGCCTTGACGGCCTTGTCCTGGTTGGCCGCGGACGCGGCCCGCAGTTCCTCCTGCTCGCCGCTGACCGGCCGGTCGTGGCCCCAGACGGCGGGATCGTAGGCGGCGAGGTACTTCCCCAGGTCGTATCCCTCGGCCGCGAACGCGTCGCAGCCCTCGGAGACGGCGTCGATCATCCCCTTCACCTTGATGATCCTGGGCGCGGACCCGCCGTCCTTCAGGGCGGCCCGGAACTGCTCCCAGGTGGTGACGGTGTAGACGCGCGCGGCGTCGGCGGCGGCCCCGCCCGTGGTGCCCGTGCCGTACGCCCCCCAGCCGTCCTCGGCGCCCAGAGTCTGCCGCGCGGTGTCCTCGGGCCGGGCCTGCGCGCCGGTGCCGGTCAGGGTGAGGACGAGCGCGGTGCAGCCGGCCAGGACCACCGCTCTCCTCATGGCATGATCATGACACTTGCGAACCTTCATGTGCGGCTCTCTTCCTTCGTCGTCGGGGGTGTCACACGGTGGCCTCGGGCCAGCCGATCCAGGACTCGGGGATGGGCTCGTCCAGCCGCCGCACGTCCCGCGGGCCGAGCACCCGGCGGCGCAGCGCCTCGCGCGCCACGAGCCGCGCCACGGCGATGGCCCCAGGCGGGTTGAAGTGCGTGTTGTCCTGCTCGGTGGCGGTCCAGTTGAAGTACTTCTTCGTCTCCTCGGGCCCCAGCTCCTGCCACAGGGCGAGCGACAGCGCCTGGAGGTCGAGCAGCGCGACCCCCTCCTCGGCGGCGAGGGCCCGCACGGCCGCCGGGTACTCCCCGTGCGTCGGCAGGGCCTTCCCGCCCGCGTCGAACCTGCGCCGCTCCACGGACGTGGCCAGCACCGGCCGCGCGCCGCGGGCCCGGGCCCCGGCGAGGTACTTCCGCAGGTACTCCTGGTACGTCGACCAGGGCTCGGTGTAGCGGGCGGGGTCCTCCCGCTTGGCGTCGTTGTGCCCGAACTGGACGAGGAGGAGGTCCCCGGGCCGCAGCACGGAGAGCACGGCATCGAGCCGCCCCTCGTCGAGGAAACTCTTCGAACTCCGCCCGTTCACCGCGTGATTGGCGACCAGGAGGTCCTTGCGGAGAAAGAACGGCAATGCCGTTCCCCACCCGGTCTCGGGCGCGGCGTCGGCGTACTTCTGTGCGGCGGTGGAGTCACCGGCGATATGGAGGGTGCGGTGACCACGCGCATGCGCGCCACCGCCGAACGACAGCGCGAGAGGAACAGCGGCCATTCCCACGGCAGCCACTCGTCTACGGCTGAGAGACACGGGAGTTCCTTCCGGAGAGGGGCCGGTCCACGGATCAGGGGCGCGGGCTGCTGCGATGTGCGGCTCCGCGCGGGGGCGCGACCAGCCGTGGGGCGGCGCGCAACGCAACGCGCGGGCCACCCCACGGCGGAACCCAGCAGCAGCTCACCCGTTCTGCTGGTTCCACTCCTCCTGCGCGGTGTTCAGCTGCTCGGCCATCGTGTCCAGGAACTGCTTCGCGCTCATCTTCCCGAGCAGCACCTTCTGGAAGTTCGGCTCGTTGTCGGCCTTGGAGATCGTGTTCCAGTCCGGCAGGTAGTACGGCAGCTGCACGATCGTCGTCGAACCGTCGGACAACGCCTCCGCGGCCAGCTTCGTCGGCTCCGCCTTCGAGATCCACGCGTCCTTCGCCGCGTCCGTGTTCGACGGAACCTGCCCCGCCGCCTCGTTGAACTTCGAGTTCTCCGCCTTGGACGTGGCGAACTCGATGAACTTCCAGGCGGCCTCCTTGTTCTTGCCGCTCTTGAACAGCCCCAGTCCGTCCACCGGGTTGGAGACCTGGACCCGCTTGCCGCCGGGCCCGGTCGGCTGCGGAATGCCGCGGAACTTGTCCACCCCGAGCGCCTTCACGTGGTCCTGGTACGACCCGAGGTTGTGGTTCAGCATCCCGATAGTGCCGGAATCCCACTGCGCGACCATCTTCGTGAAGTCGTTGTTGAGGTCGGCGGCCGGCGTGGCCTTCTTGTACAGCGCCGCGTACTTCTCCAGCGCCTCGACGTTCTTCGGGTCGTTGACGGTGGTCTTCTCGCCGCTGGAGTCCCAGAACGACGTGATCCCGGACTGCCCGTACATCGCGTCGAGCGCCTGGGCGATGGAGCCCGCGCCGCCGCGGATGGTGTAGCCGAACTCGTTCCTGCCCTTGTTCGTCAGCTTCTCCGCGGCCTCGTAGAACCGCTCCCAGGTGGTCGGCTCCTGGAGCCCCGCCTTCTCGAACAGGTCGGTGCGGTAGTACAGCACGCCGTTGTTCGCGGAGGTCGGGATCGAGTACAGCTTGTCGTCGCCGCCGCCGGCCGCCTTCAGCGACTCGACCATGTCCTTGTTGAGCTTGCCGTTCAGGGACGACTCGGCCAGCCGGTCGTCCAGCGGCTCCAGCGCTCCCTGCGCGGCGAACCCGGCGAGCATCGCCGCGCCCACGCCTCCGACGTCCGGCAGGCCACCGCCCTGGAGGGCGGTGTCGACCTTCGACTGGTACTCGGTCGAGGCGATCCCGACGTACTCGACCTCGATGTCCGGGTGGGCCTTCTCGAAGTCGGCGATGATCTCCTTCCAGATCTCGGTGCGGACACCGCCGTTGTTGTCCCAGAAGACGATCTTGCCCTTGCCGCTCCCCTCGGCGCCCTTGTCGCCGCCCGCCCCGCTGCCGTCGTCGCCGCAGGCGGTCGCGGTCAGCGCGAGGACGGCCCCCAGGGCGACGGCCGTGGCGGCGCGCCCGCTTCTGCGATTGCTGATCTTCATTGGTCGGCTCTCTTCTTCTTCTGGATCCAGCGGAACTTGAGGGTGTGGGGGGATCAGTGGCGGGTGTGGGGTGCCCAGCCGTCCGTGCCCGTGAGGTAGGCGGCGACGGTGTGGGACCGCGCCTGGTGCGGGGTGAGCTGCGGACGGTCGGCGGTGACCGTCGCGCCCGGGCCGGTGGTTGCGGTACTCGGCGAACCTCGCGTCCTTCCACGAGAACCCGCTCATGTCGGTCCACGGCGAGGCCTTGATCGCGGCCGGCAGCTCGGTGTCGCGGACCAGCACCTGGCCGATCGCGTCCGGCTCGCCGCCCGGGTGCCAGGGCCGGCCCAGGTGGAAGGTCCCGGCGGGGGCGTCGCTGACGATCCTCGACCGGGTGATCAGGAACCCGTACGGGTTGCCCTTCCAGGTCGAAGGGGCGGTGATGTAGCCGTTGTTGGTGTCCGAGCCGCGGCTCAGCGCCCGGATCACCGACCGTTCGACGACCGTCGTGGCCCGGCCGTAGACGAAGTCGACGTCGCCCTCGACGTAGCAGTCGCGGAGGTAGACCCGGCTGATGGTGGTCGGTTTCGGGCTGTCGGTCATCAGGGTGTCCTGGTTGCCCAGGAACGCCGTGTCCTCGAAGACGATCCGGTCGCCGGTCGTCTTCACCGCCAGGGCCTGCTCGCCCTTCAGCTCGTGCGCGGCCTCGTCGAAGTCGTTGCTGAAGGTGAGGTGGCGTGCGGTGACGTCGTCCGCGGCGATCCGGACGGTGGCGCTCCCGGTCGAGCCCCCGTACGCGGCGGGCGTGTCGAAGACGATGACGGTGTCGGAGCGGTGCCGTCCGGTGCCGCGCAGCTCGATGTGCGGCTTGCCCGCCGGGACGACCACCTTCTCGCGGTAGGTGCCCGGCGCGATGTCGATCCGCACCGGCCGGTCGTTGCCGTCGGGCACGGCGTCCACGGCGGCCTGCACGGTCGGGTGGTCCCCCGGGACGTGCAGGGTGACCGGGCCGCCGATCCGCTTCTGCGGCCCGGAGAACCGCTTCACCAGCCCGGGCACCGCGGCGGCCGGGTCGAGCCGGTAGGCGTAGAACTCCCGCGGGTCGAAGGCCGCTCCCCAGGCGTCGTGCCGGCCGGTGGTGTTCCGCAGGACCGACCCGCGCTGCACGAGTTCGGCGGTGGCGTCGGCCTGGTAGGGGTGCTGGACGCCGTCGTAGAAGCTGTTCTCGACGACCATCCTCGTCCGGCCGCGCGCCCAGTTCCCGTAGGTCCACACGGGGTCGCCGTCGGCGAGCTGGGAGGACAGGTAGTTGTTGTAGAGGTGCGCGTAGGCGCAGTTGTCGGCGGAGGGGTTGCGCTGCTTGGTGCCGCGGAACCAGTTGTGGTCGACGGTGATCTGCGTCCGGACGTTCGGGGTCCAGCCGATGCCGAAGGTCTTGTTGTTGTCGGTGAACTGGTTGTAGGAGACGGTGACGTACTCGCTGTCCTTGCGGATGTCGAGCTGCCCGTCGCAGATCCGCGAGAACCGTATGTGGTCGATCCACACGTGGTGGGCGGTGTCGAGGCGGATGCCGTCGTAGTCGGTGTCCTTGCAGTCCCAGTTGCCCTCGATCGCGGTGTCGCGGATCGTCAGGTTGCGGATGATCACGTTGTGCGTGCCGGGGTCGAGGGTGAACCCGCCGTGGACGATCTCGGCGCTGTCGCTCACGCCGATGATGGTCTTGTCGGAGGCGACGGGTATCTCCGTGCCGAAGGGCTCCATGTCCAGGGATCCCTCGACCCGGATGACGTACGGCTCCTCGGCCGCCGCGTACGTGGCGAGCGCGGCCTGGTCGCTGACGGTGACGACCTTGCCGCCCGCCCCGCCGGAGGTGCCGCCGGCGAGGGAGGCGAAGCCGTGCGGCCGGTCGGTCCAGCGGTCCGCCGCGGGAGCGGCCTGCGGCCCCGGGGCCGCCCGGGCGTCGCCGAGCGCCCCGAGGCCCAGCGCCGCGACGAGACCGAGCACGGCGGCGACGACCGTGCCGGACCGTCCCGGTCCGGACAAGCGCTTGCTACGGAGGTGCGTCATTGCGGCTCCCAACAGGCGTACGGGTGGCTTACGAGGGCGTGACTCTGAACCGTGTGAAGGTGGCGGCGCCGGCGTGCCCGGGTCCCTCGGGCGCGAGGGCGACGAGGCCGAGCAGGGCGCCGACCCAGCGCCAGGGGGTGGCGGCGAAGACGGGGCCGGAGGGCCGGAGGCCGTCGCCGGTGTCGGCCGAGAAGCGGCAGCGGGCGTCGGCGCCGATCTCGATCCGCAGCCGGGCCCGGTCCCCGGGGGCGAGCCGCGGATGGGCGGCGTCGCGCTCGGCCTCCGCGACCCCCTCGGCGAACCGGTGTACCAGGTGCGCGGTGCCGTCGGTGCCCCGCTGCAGGCCGATCCAGCAGAACGCGTCGCCGAGCACCGCCAGTCCGGCCCGCGCCCCGGGCTCGTCGCTGTCGAGCCGCAGTTCCACCTCGACCGCGCAGGGCTTGCCGGGCAGCCGCTGGGTGAGCACGTTCGGCAGCCTCCGCAGGTCGTGCGCGTCGGCCGAGCGGACGCAGGTCAGCCGCAGCCCGTCCCCGGAGTGGTGGGTGGCCCAGCCGTCGCCCGGGTTGGCCGTCCACTGCCACTGGCGGCCGAACCGTCCGCCGGGGAAGTCGTCGTCGGTGGCCGGGGCGGCGGGCGGCTGGGGCGGCAGGGACGGGCGGCGGTGCACGGCGACGGGGGCGCCGTCGTCCCCGAGCACCGGCCAGCCGTCCTGCCCCCAGCGCATCGGCTGCAGGTGGACGACCCGGCCGTAGGGGCCGCGCTGCTGGAAGTGCAGGAACCAGTCCTCGCCGGACGGGGTGCGCACCCAGCCGCCCTGGTGGGGGCCGTTGACGCCGGTGTCCTTCTGTTCCAGGACGATCCGCTCCTCGTACGGCCCGAAGAAGCCGCGGGAGCGGAAGGCGCCCTGCCAGCCGGTCTCCACTCCCCCGGCGGGAGCGAAGATCCAGAACCAGCCGTCGTGCCGGTAGAGCTTGGGCCCTTCGAGGGTGAACCAGCCGGGTATGCGGTCGCCGTCGACGATCACCTGGCCGTCGTCGAGGAGTTCGGTGCCGTCGGGGCGCATCCGGTGGCCGGTGAGGCGGTTCTTGACGCCGGAGCGGGACTTGGCCCAGGCGTGCACCAGATAGGCCTCGCCGGTCTCCTCGTCCCACAGCGGGCAGGCGTCGATCAGTCCCTTGCCCGCCTTGAGCAGGTGGGGGCGGGTCCACGGGCCTCTGATCCCCGGGGCGTTGATCTGGAAGACACCCTGGTCGGGGTCGCCCCAGAAGATCCAGAAGCGTTCGTCGTGATGGCGCAGGGACGGCGCCCACACACCGCAGTCGTGCCGGGGCGCGGCGAACGCCGCCGCCGGTTCCAGGCGTTCCAGGGCGTGGCCGACCAGGGTCCAGTTGACCAGGTCGCGGGAGTGCAGCAGCGGCAGGCCCGGGGCGCGGCCGAAGCTGGAGGCGGTCAGGTAGAAGTCGTCGCCGACGCGGACGACGTCCGGGTCGGACCAGTCGGCGTCGAGGACGGGGTTGGTGTAGCTCTCGGCGCTCAGGGGCGTTCCGGGGGCCGCCGGTGCGCGCAAGCCCGCGGCGTTCACCGGCAGCCCGGAGGCCGTCGGCGTCCCGGCGCTCACCGGCGCCCCGGAAGCCGCGGGTATCCGGGAGGTCATGGGCTCACCGCCTTGCGGACGAGGGACGCGGCGGCGTCCCGGCCGAGGCGGCCGTCGGCGACGACGGTGACGATCCGGCGGACGACGGTCCCGCCCGGCGGGACCGGCAGCCGCTCGCCGTACGCCAGTGAGGAGCCGACCCCGGGGTACTCCTCGGTCCGCACGAACCACGGGTCGCGCCGGGTCCGTTCGGTGGCCCCGGCGAAGACCAGCGTCCAGCCAGCCCCGGCCAGGGCCAGCCAGTCGGCGGGCCTGCCGTGCACCTCTGCCTCGCCCTCGGCGCCGGCCGTGAAGACCTCGGGGGCGGCGGCCTCCTTGCGGGCCCGCCAGAAGAAGCCGCCGTAGGCCGCGCCCGGGCGGCCGTTGGTCGCGGGGCTGCCGATCGACAACGGGGCCCTGGTGACGTTGGTGAGCGAGAAGGTGAGGTCCAGCGCCCAGGCCTGGTCGGTGAGTTCGGTGGCCGCGACCGTGCGGCGCTCGCGCAGCAGCTCACCGCCCGCGGCGACCCAGCGCAGCTCCTCCACGAAGCCGTCGGGGTCGCGCAGCTGGAAGGCGACGTGCCGCTGGGAGCCGTGGTTGTCCAGCTCGGTCGGGCCCTGGTCGCGGACGTAGGTGCGCCCGCCCCAGAAGTTGAACCCCTCGACGTCGGGAACGGCGACACCGACGCCGAGGTGGTGTGCGTGGTCGGCGGGTGCGAGCTCGGTGACCGCCGTGCCGGCCAGGGTGGTGACGGGGTGCAGGTGGGGGCGCGGGGAGAGCCGGGCGGGCAGCTCGGGCCGGGTGACGTACCGCCCGACCGGCCGGCCCGCGACGCGCAGGACGACGGTGTCGTTGCCGGTCATCGGGTGCTCACCTCTTTCGACGGGTGCTCCGCGGCCGGGGCCCAGGGGGCGCCCAGCTCGCAGTAGAGGGAGAGGGTGTCGGCGGCGGCCGCGACGAGCCCGTCGATGCCGGGCACCACCCGGCGGTTCTCGCCGGGGACCCGGTGCCAGGCGCCGTCCGGCAGCGGCGCCGGGTCGGGGGCGGTGCGGATGGCCTCCACGACCTTCATGAAGGCGCCGGTCTCGTCGGGCGGGACCAGCAGGGGCGCGCCGGTGGTGAGGTGGTCGACGAGGTTCTCCAGCAGGTCGGTGCGGCCGTGCTGGAACTCCTCGGGACCGTGCCCGGCGCGCTGGAGCAGCACGCGGTCCTGCTTGTACCAGAAGGTGATGCGTCCGCTGCCGCCGTGCACCAGTACGTACGGCTCGTCCGCCCGCTCGGCGCACAGGGTCGCGGCGACGGTGACCGGGTGGCCCTGGGCGGTGGTGATCCGGACGCAGGAGGTGTCGTCGGACTCGATGGCGTTGGCGCGCAGCAGCTCGGTCTCGATGGCCAGGACGTCCTCGGCGCGGGTGCTGCCGCCGAGGGCGAGGGCGGTGGCGACGGCGTGCGCGAGGGGGTTGGTCAGCGCCCCGTCGACGACGTCGGCGCCGTTCATCCGGCGCTTGCCCGCCCACGGGGCCCGGCGGAAGTAGTCCTCGTCGCGCACCCAGGCACCGGCCCCGCCGAGCCCGGCCAGTGTGCCGATCGCGCCCTGGGCGATCAGCTCCCGGACGGCGGGCAGGGCGTGCGAGCCCAGGGACTGGAAGCCGATCTGGCAGACCACCCCGGCGGCGGCGACCCCGTCGGCCATCCGGCGGAACTCCGCGTAGGAGGGGGCCGGGGGCTTCTCCAGCAGCAGGTGCACCCCGCGTTCGGCCGCCGTGAGCGCCAGGTCGGTGTGGGTCGGGATCGGCGTGCAGATCACCGCGATCCGGGCGCCGGTGGAGTCCAGCAGGGCGCCGAAGTCGGCGGACTGCTCGGGGGTGCCCAGGTCGCCGAGTTCGGCCTCGGTCAGCGGCGTCAGCTCGCAGACCCCGGCCAGCCGGACGAGCCCCTGCTGCCGCAGGCGGCGGATGTTCGCCAGGTGCCAGCGGCCGTGACCGCGGGCGCCGGCGAGGACGACGGGCACCGGTGTGTTCATGGCGTCGATCATGCGGCCGGTCACGGGATCCTCCCCGCTCCCGCGCCGCGGTCCACGGCGCGGTCGGCCGCGGCGGCGCTGTCGATCCGCCCGTGCAGGACGGGCGTCCAGCCGACGTCGGCCGTCAGGTCGCGCTCGCTGCCCGAGTTGTAGGCGTTGTGGATGGCGAGCAGGTCGACCGGGAAGCCGTTGAAGAGGGTGCCGCTCTGGTGCAGGGCGTCGCCGTTCCAGCTCTTGACCAGGTCGGCGGCCTCCACGTGGCCGGGCGCGTGGAAGGCGTTGTTCTGCGCGTGGATCGCGGACTCGGTGGAGACGCCGAGGGAGTAGCGGTGGTCGGCCCCGGTGATCTCGTAGCGGTTGTTGTAGAGGTGCACCTGGCCGAAGCGGACGCGCGGGGCGCGCTGGACGACCGACTCGAAGGCGTTGTGGTGCAGGGTGACGCGGAGCTTCCCGCGGTCGCCGGTGGCGGTGTCGCCGTTGCCGATGAGCATGGCCTTGTCGTGGTCGGCGAACCGGCTCCAGGAGACGGTCACCAGGTCGGAGCCGTTGGTGATGTCCAGCAGGCCGTCGTGGCGGAGGTAGGTGCGGGCGAAGTGGGTGGGCTCCCCGGCGTCCGGGTGGCCCCGGTCGGAGGCGGTGACGTGGTCGACCCACACGTGTGTGGCCCCGGCCAGCCAGAGGTTGTCGTAGGCGGCCTTCCAGTCGCCGAGGCCGCCGGTGTTGGGCTGCCAGACGGGGAAGCAGTCGTAGGCGTCGCGCAGTTCGAGGTTGCGGATGATCACGTTGGTCGCGTCGCGCACCTGGAGGCTGGCGCCCTTGAGGACGGCCGAGTCGCCGAGGCCGACGATCGTGGTGTGGGAGCCGACGGTCAGCACGATCCGCTCGGCCTGCCGGGCGGCGGAGGCCCGGCGTGCCTCTTCCTGGGGGCCGGTGGGCCTGGCGGCGCCCCAGGTGCGCGGGTCGTAGGCGGCGAGGTACTTCTTCAGGCTGTAGCCGCCGGTGGCGTAGTCGGCGCAGTCCAGCAGGCCGCCGTCGTCGTCGGTGTTGGCGTCGATCGTCCCGGCGATCTTGATGATCTTCGGGGTGTCGCTGCCGCCGTCCAGGGCGCGGACGAGCCCGGCCCGGTCGGTCACCGTGTGGACGTGCGCGGCGTCGGCGGCGGCGCCCCCGGTGGTGCCCGGCCCCTCGGCGGCCCAGCCGTCGTTCGCCGGGAGCGTGTCGCGGCCGAGGTCCCGGGCCTGGGCCTGCGCGGGGACGCAGAGCACCCCCAACAGGCCCGCCGTGACGGCCAGTCGTGCGCGTCTCATCCCTTCACCGCCCCCGCGCTGAAGCCGGTGATCAGCCACTTCTGGATGAAGGCGAAGACGATCACGACCGGCACGGCCGCGATGATGCCGCCCGCCGCCAGCGCGCCCAGGTCGACGCTGTCGGCGCTCATCAGGGTGTTCAGGCCCACCGGGATGGTCTGCTTGTCCTGGTTGTTGAGGAACATCAGGGCGAACAGGAAGTGGTTCCAGGAGTGGACGAAGGCGAAGGACCCGACCGCGATGAGGCCCGGCCGCAGCAGCGGCAGCACGACGATCCGGAAGGCCGTCATGCGGTTGCAGCCGTCCACCCAGGCCGCCTCCTCCAGGGAGTACGGCACGTTCTTGATGAAGTTGCTGATCAGGATCATCGACAGCGGCAGCTGGAAGACCGTCTCGGCGAGGATGACGCTGCCGAGCGAGTTGATCATCTGCAGTTCGGCGAAGATCTCGAACAGCGGGACCAGCAGCAGCGCGCCGGGCACGAACTGGGAGCAGAGCAGCGCGAGCATGAACGCCCGCTTGATCCTGAAGTCGAACCGGGCGAGGGCGTAGCCGCCGGCCAGGGCGACGAGGGTCGTCATGACCAGGGTGGCGACTCCGACCAGGACGCTGTTGGTGAAGTAGGTGCCGAAGCTGCGCTCCGTCCAGACCTTCTCGAAGTGGTCGAAGGTCATCGGCCAGGGCACGAGCGAGGTCGAGCCGGCCGGGCGCAGGGCGAACAGCAGGATCCAGTAGAAGGGGATGAGGGTGAAGACCAGGTAGATGCCCAGGGGCAGGTAGATCTGCCAGCGGGGCGCCTCGTCCCAGGCCCGGTTGCGCCCCGCGGGCCGGGGCGGTTCGGGAACGGCGCGCACGGGGGCGGGTGCCGTCTTGGTCGCTTCCTTGACGCTCACTTGCTCTCGCCTCCGAACTTGCTCAGCCGCAGGTAGACCATCGAGCAGAAGAGCAGGATCACGAACGCCACCGTGGTCAGGGCCGACGCGTAGCCGAAGTTGTGGGCGTCGACGGATGTGTTGGCGATGTACAGCGGCAGTGTGGTCGTCTCGCCCGCGGGGCCGCCGCCGGTCAGGGTGTAGAGCAGGTCGACGTTGTTGAACTCCCACACCGCCCGCAGCAGCGTGGACAGGATGATGGCGTCCTTCAGGTGCGGCAGCGTGATGTGCCAGAACTGCTTGAGCCGGCTGGCGCCGTCGACCTCGGCGGCCTCGTAGAGGTCCTTGGAGACGGATTGGAGGTCGGCGAGGATGAGGATCGCGAAGAACGGCACCCCGCGCCACAGGTCGGCCACGATCGCCGCCGGGAAGACGGTGGAGGTGTCCGAGAGCCAGCTCGTGCCGTAGGAGCCGATGCCGATGTCGGCGAGGTAACGGGTGATGCCCGTCTGGGAGTTGTAGAGCAGCACCCAGATCGCGGAGGTGAGCACGCCGGAGACGGCCCACGGGGAGAAGACCAGGGCGCGCCCCAGGCCCCGGCCCACGAAGGTCTGGTTGACGATGAGGGCCAGCGCGAGACCGAACAGCAGCTGGAGTCCGACCTCGACGAAGACCCACTTGGCGCTGAAGACGAGGGTGTCCCAGAAGACGGGGTCCTCGGTGAAGGCGTGGACGAAGTTGTCGAAGCCCGCGAATCCGTTCCGCCAGGGCTTGGTGGGGTTGTAGTTCTGCAGGCTGTAGTAGAAGACGCTGATGACCGGGTAGGCGATGAAGCCCAGCATGAGCAGGGCGGCCGGGGCGATCAGCAGGTACGGGAGCCTGCGCGGGGTGGCGGAGGCACGGCGCCGCCGGGGTGGCGCGGGCGGTTTCGCCACGGCTGCGGCTTGGGCCATGACTGTTCTCCGTTCTCAGTACGTCTGGTACGTCGTGCGTCGACGCGTGCGCGGCAAGCGCTTTCTATCCGGGGCGGGGTCGTGCCGGGTCGTGCTGAGGTGCGCGGGTGGTGCGGCCGTTCAGCCCGCGTACGGGTCGGCGACCCGACCCGGACGGGCGAGGAACTCGAAGTCGCAGCCGCTGTCGGCCTGCGTGATCTGCTCGTTGTAGAGCGCGCCGTAGCCGCGCTCGTACCGGGTGGGCGGCGGCGTCCAGGCGGCCCTGCGCCGCCGGAGCTCCTCGTCGTCGACGTGGAGGTGGAGGCTGCGCGCCTCCACGTCGAGGGTGATCGGGTCGCCGGTGCGCACCAGGGCGAGCGGCCCGCCGACGTACGACTCGGGGGCGACGTGCAGCACGCACGCGCCGTAACTGGTGCCGCTCATCCGGGCGTCGGAGATGCGGACCATGTCGCGGACGCCCTGTTTGAGGAGGTAGTCGGGCAGCGGCAGCATGCCGTACTCGGGCATGCCCGGGCCGCCCTTGGGTCCGGCGTTCCGCAGCACCAGCACGTGGTCGGGGGTGAGGGCGAGTGCCGGGTCGTTGATGGTGCGCTGCATGGTCCGGTAGTCGTCGAAGACGACGGCGGGACCGGTGTGCTTGAGCAGGTGCGGTTCGGCGGAGATGTGCTTGATGACCGCGCCGTCGGGGCAGAGGTTGCCGCGCAGCACGGCGACTCCGCCCTCGGCGGCGACCGGGTTCTCGCGGGGGCGGATGACGTCGTCGTCGTGGACGACGGCGCCGGCGATCTGCTCGCCCAGGGTGCCGCCCACGGTGGGCCGGTCCAGGTGCAGCAGGTCGGTGATCCGCGACAGGAAGGCGGGCAGGCCGCCGGCGAAGTGGAAGTCCTCCATGAGGTACGTCCGGCCGCCCGGGCGGACGTTGGCGAGCACCGGCACGGTGCGGGCGATGCGGTCGAAGTCGTCGAGGGTGAGCCCGACCCCGCAGCGTCCCGCCATCGCGATCAGGTGGATGACGGCGTTGGTGGAGCCGCCGAGCCCCAGCACCGTGGTCACGGCGTCCTCGAAGGCCTCGCGGGTGAGGATCCGGGACGGCTTGAGCGCGGTCCAGGCGAGCTCCACGGCACGGCGTCCGGAGGCGGCGGCCATCCGCTCGTGCCCGGAGTCCACGGCCGGGATCGAGGAGGCGCCCGGCAGCGTCATGCCGAGGGCCTCCGCCGCCGCGGTCATCGTGGAGGCGGTCCCCATGGTCATGCAGTGACCGGGCGAGCGCGCCAGACCGCCCTGCAGCTCCCGCAGCTCGCAGTCGGTCAGGTTGCCCGCGCGGTGCTCGTCCCAGTACTTCCACATGTCGGTGCCGGACCCGAGGGTCTCGCCGCGCCAGTGGCCCGGGAGCATCGGCCCGGCGGGCACGAACAGGGCCGGTACGTCGGCCGAGGCCGCGCCCATGAGCAGCGCGGGCGTCGACTTGTCGCAGCCGCCGAGCAGCACCGCCGCGTCGACCGGATAGGAGCGCAGCAGCTCCTCCGTCTCCATCGCGAGCAGGTTGCGGTAGAGCATCGGGGTCGGCTTCTGGTACGTCTCGGAGAGCGTGGCGACCGGGAACTCCAGCGGGAAACCGCCGGCCTGCCACACCCCCCGCTTGACCGCCTCGGCGCGCTCGCGCAGGTGGACGTGGCAGGGGTTGATGTCGGACCAGGTGTTCAGGACGGCGATCACCGGGCGGCCCTGGTACTCCTCCGCCTCGTAACCGAGCTGCCGCATCCGGGCGTTGTGCGACCAGGTGCGCAACTGGCCCTCGGCGCCGTACCACTGGTGGCTGCGCAGGTCCTCGGGGGAGAGCCGGCCGGTCATATCGACCACCCCGCGGCGATCGCGGCGACCTCGGCGCGCTGGTCGTCCCGGAGCGTGCGGCTCGGCGGGCGGACCTCGCGGCGGCACAGGCCGAGGGAGGCGAGGGCCTCCTTGACGACGGTGACGTTGTTCGCGGAGCCGTTGGCCGCGCGCAGCTCCTCGAAGCGGCGGATCTGCTCCCAGACCTTCATGGCGGCCGGGTAGTCGCCGGAGCGCAGCGCCTCGATCATGTTCAGGGAGACGGCCGGGGCGACGTTCACCAGCCCGGAGGTGAAGCCGGTGGCGCCCGCGGAGAAGTAGGAGGGGGCGTACGGCTCGGCGAGCCCGGCGACCCACACGAACCGCTCCATGCCCGCGTCCCGGGCGAAGGCGGCGAACCGGGCGGCGTCCGGCACGGCGTACTTCACGCCGATGACGTTCGGGCAGGCGTCGGCGAGTTCGGCCAGGCGGGCGCCGGTGAGCTGCGCGTTGCGGATGTAGGGCACGACGCCCAGCTCGGGCACGGCCTCGGCGACGGCCCGGTGGTAGTCGACCCAGCCGGCCTGGGAGACGTAGGGGTGGACGGGCTGGTGGACCATCACCATCTGCGCGCCGAGCTCCCGGGCGTGCCGGGCGGAGGCGACGGCGGTGGGGATGTCGTGCCCGACGCCGACCAGGACGGCGGCCCGCTCCCCGGCCTCCTGCATCGTCAACTCCGTGACGAGACGGCGCTCTTCGGGGGTGAGGGCGTAGAACTCACCGGTGTTTCCGTTCGGTGTGAGGGTCGTGATGCCGCCGTCGAGCAGGCGGCGCAGCAGCGCCCGGTAGGTGTCCGGCGCCACGGAGCCGTCCTCGGCGAACGGGGTCACCGGGATCGCCACCACGTCGGCCAGGGCCGCCCGCTGGGTCTCGAACGCCACGCTGCTCATTCCTGGCCTTCCTGTTCCAGGGCGGCCTCGGGGAAGGCGCGCTGCACGAAGGACGCGATGTGGGAGTGGAGGGCGCGCGCCGCGCCGTCGGCGTCGCCGTCGAGGGCGAGGCGCAGGATCTCCCGGTGCTCGCCGGCCTCCCGCTCCCAGGAGGGCGAGGCGGCCCAGGCGACGGCGGAGACCAGGGCGGCCTGGTCGCGGACCTCGTCGAGCATCCGGCCGAGCAGCGGGTTGCCGCAGGGCAGGTACAGGGCGCGGTGGAACTCCCTGTTGGCCAGGGAGCGTTCGGCCGTGTCGGTGGCGCCGTCGGCCCGGGTCAGCGCGTCACGGGCGGCGTCCAGGGAGGCGCCGCGCTGCACGGCACGCCTGAGCGCCTCGGGCTCCAGCAGCAGCCGGACGTCGTAGACCTCGCGCGCCATGTCCGCGTCCACCATGCGCACCGTGACGCCCTTGTACTGGCTCATCACGACCAGCCCGGTCCCGGCGAGGGTCTTGAGCGCCTCCCGCACCGGTGTCTTGGACACCCCGAACTGCGCGGCGAGCTCGGTCTCGACCAGGGCCTGCCCCGGCGTCAGCTGCCCGGTCAGGATGCGGTGTTTGATCCCCTCCAGCACGTACTGCGTGCGGGAGGGGATCGGCGTGGGCACAGAGGTCATGCGCGCCTCTCGGATCTCGCGGTCTCGGTGGATCGCGTATCGGATCTCGCGTATCGCGTCTCATATATGACGTACGAAGTACGACGCGATGACGGTAGGAGGGCGCGTTCGTTTCGTCAATGCTTCCGGCAGAAGAAACAGCAATCGCTTTCTACGATCGGGGACTCCATCCGGGATCCCGCCCGCTCAGCCCCACCGTCCGGTCCAGCAGGGACGCCCCGGGCCCGGTGGGGACGACGGGGCCGAAGATCTCGCCCCGGCCCGGGTCGTCGGCGCTCGCGGCGAGGAAGTCGTGGCAGACCTGGAGCGCCGCCGGGTCGGGGGTGTACTCCTGGCCGGTCGCGCGGGCCAGGTCCCAGCCGTGGATCACCAGCTCGTCGACGGCGACCAGCCCGGCGACCTCGCCCGGCAGGTCCACTCCTCCGGCCCGGGTCATGCCGGTCCACGCGGCCGGGTCGCGCCAGGCCTCGGCCAGTTCGGCCAGCGCAGCGGGCAGCTCCTCGCGCCAGCCGGGCGCGATGTCCGGGAGCGCGGAGCCGGGGTCGGTGTCGGTCGTGACGCCCAGGTCCTTGCGGCCGGCGTCGCGGAAGGCGACGGTCAGCCCGGCCAGGTGGCCCAGCAGGTGGCGCACCGCGTACCGCGGACAGGGCGTCGGGTCCGTAAGCCGCTCGTCGCTGACGCCTTCGGCCAGGCGTGCCAGGACCGCCGTCTGCGGTCCGAGGTCGAGGGTCGGGGTGGTGTCGGTCATCCGCGGTTCCTCCTGGTTCCGTCTCCTGGGAGGCAGACCGATGCCGCCCGCGGAACTCATCGCCCGGCACCCGGTCCGCTAGGGCATCCTCCCGATCCCCTCCCACGGGCCTCAGCACCACGATGAGCGGGCATGACGAACGCGACGACCTGGCCCCTGGCACGCGTCCTGCGCGACCGCCGGGCCGGGCTCTGCCTCTGCGCCCTGGTGGTCTCCGGCTTCGGCACCTCAGCCCTGTGGCTGGCGTCCGGCGTGTGGGTGAAGGAGCTCACCGGCTCGGACGGCCTGGCCGCGCTGTGCCTGCTCGCGATGTGGCTGCCGGCCCTGGCCGGACCCGTGCTGGGCACCCTGGCCGACCGGGTCCGCCGCAGGCCGCTGCTGATCGGCGTGAACGTGCTCCTGGGCGCTTCGCTGCTCACCCTCGTCGGCGTGGACTCGCCGGGCGAGGTGTGGCTGCTGTACGCGGTGCTGGCCGTGTACGGCGCGGCGGGCGTCGTCCACGACGCGGCCGAGTCGGCGCTCGTCGCCGGCGCCCTCGACCCGTCCCTGCTGGGGGACTTCAACGGCCTGCGTGTGACGGCCGCCGAGGGCATGAAGCTCCTGGCCCCGCCGGCCGGCGCGGCCCTGTACACGGCGTACGGCGGGGCGGGCGTGGCCCTGCTGGACGCGGCGACGTTCGCGCTGGCCACGCTGGTGTACGCCCTGCTGCGGGTCCGGGAGGGGAAGCCCGCGCCCTCCCCCGGCGGCAGCCGCCGGCGCACCGCCGAGGGCGTCCGGCACCTGTGGGCGCACCCGGTGCTGCGCCCCCTGGTCCTGGCGGGCGGTGCCACCATGCTGGGCGCCGGGGTCAACGGCGCGCTGGTCCACGCCGTCGTCGACGGCCTCGGGCACTCCCCCGCGTACGCCGGTGTGCTGTACGCCGCGCAGGGCGCCGGGTCGGTCACGCTCGGGCTGCTGTCCGGCCCGGCCCTGCGCCGCCTGGGGGCACGGCGCTTCGCGGCGTACGGCATCGCCCTGCTGGCCTGCGCGGTGGCCCTGCGCGCGGTGCCGTCCGACCCGGTGGCCCTCGCGTCCAGCGCGGCGATCGGGGCGGGGCTGCCCGCCGTGCCGATCGCCGCGCTGACGTCCGTGCAGCGCGAGACGCCGGGACCGCTGCTGGGCCGGGTCACCGCCACGGCCCACACGCTGGTGTTCGCGCCGAACGTGGCCGGGCTGGCCGCCGGGGCGGTCCTGGTCGAGCTGGTGAGCCACCGGCCGGTGCTGGTGGCCCTGGGCGGGGCGTTCCTGGTGACGGCGGTACCGCTGTTCCGTCCCCCGGCCGGGCCGGAGGCCGTCACCCGCCGGTGAGGGCCTGGCGGTCCGCGGCTCGGGGTCCGGCGGGAGCGGCGCGGACCTCGCCCGGGCCGCCCTCGGGCGGGCGGAAACGCGGTCGCGGTGACAGGGAGCGGCCGCGCCCGGGCCGCGGACGACGCCACCATCCGCCCCGTCCTCCTGGTCGGCACCGAAACCGTCGCCGACAACTGACGGCGCCCGTCTCACAACTCCGCGAGGGCGGTGCGGACCGTGTCCAGGTCGCTGTCGGAGGCGAGGCCCGCGTGGTACAGCCGCAGTTCCGTGGCGCCGAGCCGCCGTGCCTCGGCCGCGTCGGCGGCGAGGGTGCCGGGGCTGCCGCCCATGCCGGAGACGACGGTGAAGTTGGCGGCGAGGACGGCGCCCGCCCCGCCCTGCCGCGCGAACGGCGTGAGCGTGCCGGTGCCGCCCGCGCAGGGCACCACCACGCCGTCGGCGACGGACAGGATGTGCGCGGGGTCGACCCCGGGGTTGGCGCCGACGTGGTACGACACCGGGTCCGCGTGCAGCAGCACCTGGAAGCCCTCGGGCGCCGCCGCCCGCACGGCCGCGACGGTCTCCTCCTGGAGCGCGCGGGCGGTCTCGTCGCGGTACGCGCGCGTGGTCCGCGCGAGCGCCTCGCCGAGGAGCTTCTCGACGCCCGGCCAGCCGCCGTCGGAGGGCGCCCCGCGCCACACCGGCTCCAGCGCGGCGCGCACCGCGGCCGCCAGCTCGTCGGCGTCCAGGCCGTAGCGCCCGTAGCCCTCCCGGCAGGACGGGCAGAAGCAGAGCGCCATCAGGTACTGCCCGGCGTCCCCGAGGCCGACCCCGCCGGTCTTGTCGTGGGCGTGCAGGTGCTGCAGCCCGTACCAGCCGAGGGATTCCAGCTCGGTGCCGCGCGCCCCGGGCCGGACGGCCGCCTCCGCCGCGAGGTCGGTCAGGTACGCGCGCGTGGCGGGCTGAGCGATGCAGGGGGCCCAG
Organism: Streptomyces sp. NPDC044921; assembly: GCF_056432865.1. Classification (NCBI taxonomy): domain Bacteria; kingdom Bacillati; phylum Actinomycetota; class Actinomycetes; order Kitasatosporales; family Streptomycetaceae; genus Streptomyces; species Streptomyces sp. NPDC044921. The sequence continues at coordinate 141,569 of NZ_JBWKIF010000012.1, read as the reverse complement.
GGGTAGCGGTCGCCGTAGGCGTTGCGGACCGAGGTGTGCGGGTGCTCGGCGCCCAGGCGGGAGTTGTGGGCGAGGACGACCCAGGTGTGCACCTCCAGGCCGGTCTCGGCGAGCGCGGCGGCGGCCTCCCCGAAGGCGTCGCCCGGCGCCCAGTCGCCGGCCGCGTAGGGGCGCAGCTCCCGCCCGTCCCAGCGGTCGTCCGCCGGGTACAGCACGGCGGCGTGCTCGGCGGTGACGACGCGGTGGCGCGGATGGCGCGGTGTCAGTGCCCGGGTGGAGTGGTAGGCGGCGGCGAGCGTCACCTGCGCCACGCCGAGCGCGGCGATCCGCGCGGGCGCCTCCGGGTCCCCGTTGACGTCCCAGGGGTAGACGAATGCCGACGCCTTCACTTGGCCTCCTCCAGCAGCGCGTAGCCGCGTTCGATCAGTTCGGCGAGCCGCTTCACATCGTCCCCGGCCGGTTCGTGCAGCGGGGGCCGCACCTCGCCCACGTCGAGCCCGCGCAGCCGTACGCCGGCCTTGACGAGCGCGACGGCGTAGCCGCGGCCCCGGGCGCGCAGCTCGGCGAACGGGCGGTAGAAGCCGTCCAGCAGCCTGTGCACCAGGCCGTCGTCGCCGGTGCGCAGCGCCCGGTGGAAGGCCAGGGCGATCTCGGGCGCGAAGCAGAACACGGCGGAGGAGTAGAGCGTGACGCCCAGGGCGCGGTAGGCGAGCTGGGTCTGCTCGGCGGTCGGCAGACCGTTGAAGTAGAGGAAGTCGCCGGGTGCCTCGGTACGGACCGCGCTGACGATCCGCTGCAGGAGGTCGAGGTCGCCGAGCCCGTCCTTCAGCCCGATGATGCCGTCCGTGCGGGCCAGTTCGACCACGGTCGGCGGGGTGAAGACGGCGTTGTCCCGCTGGTAGACGATGACCGGCAGGCCGGTCGCGGCGGCCACCTCCCGGTAGTGCCGCAGCAGCCCCTCCTGCGCGGCGACGACGAGGTACGGCGGCAGCGCGAGCAGGCCGTCGGCCCCGGCCGCCTCCGCGAGGCGGGCGTAGCGCACGGCGAGCGCGGTGCCGTACCCGGCGCCCGCGACGACCGGGACGCGTCCCCCGGCCGCCTCGACGGCGGCCCGTACGCAGGCCTCGAACTCCTCGGGGGTGAGCGCGTGGAACTCGCCGGTGCCGCAGCAGGCGAACACGGCGGCGGCCCCGGCGGACACGCCGTCGCGCACGTGGGTGCGGTAGGTGTCGAGGTCCACGGAGCCGTCGGGGCCGTAGGCGGTGACCGGGAAGAACAGCGGCCCGCTGGGGATGTCGAGTCGAGCGGCGAGAGGGGCTGACGTCACGAGCTCTCCCGGTTCCATATTCTTGATTACCGTTTATATTTCTGAACAAGGCCACGCTAAAGCGACCCCTCGGCGTCGGTCAAGCGCGTCCATCCGCGTCACACCAGCGGATTCCACGCTTCCGCCGCCCCCTTGACGGGCTCCGCCCCCGCTTCATAGCGTGTCCACGCTTATGAATGCCGTGCGCCCATGTGCACGATCGGCGATTCAAGGAGAACCGAGGATGCCCGCTCCCCGCACCGTCCTGCTCACCGGCGCCGCCGGCGGCCTCGGCACCCTGATGCGGGACCTGCTCCCGGACTACGGCTACGACCTGCGCCTGCTCGACCTGCGTCCGGTCGAGGGCGCACCCGACGCGATCACCGCCGATCTGGCCGACCGGGACGCCGTGCGCGAGGCGGTCCGGGGCGTCGACGCGATCATCCACCTCGCGGGCATCTCCCTGGAAGCCCCCTTCGAGAAGATCCTCAAGGCGAACATCGAGGGCACCTACCACCTCTACGAGGCCGCCCGCGAGGAGGGCGTCCGCCGGATCGTCTTCGCCTCCTCCAACCACGCCGTCGGCTACACCCCGCGCCCCCGGGGCGACGACCCCCTGATCCCGGTCGACACCCCGCGCCGCCCGGACACCTTCTACGGCCTGTCCAAGTGCTTCGGTGAGGACCTGGCACAGCTCTACTGGGACAAGCACGGCCTGGAGACGGTGTCGGTGCGGATCGGCTCCTGCTTCCCCGAGCCGACCAGCGTGCGCATGCTCTCGGTGTGGATGAGCCCGGCCGACGGCGCCCGGCTCTTCCACGCGGCGCTGACCGCCGAGCACGTCGGCCACACCGTCGTCCACGGCTCCTCCGCCAACACGCGCCTGTGGTGGGACCTCACCTCCGCCCGGGCACTCGGCTACGAGCCGCAGGACGACTCCGAGCCCTGGGCCGGGAAGCTCATCGCCGAGCAGGGCGAGCTGGACCCGGAGAACGAGGCGCACGCCTACCTCGGCGGCCACTTCGTGACGGACCCGCCGATCTGGCCGTACTGACCGGAAACAGACGGCGCACCCGGGCGGGCGGGCACAGAACGGGCCTGCCCGCTCGGGCATACGGGCACGGCCCGGACGCGGCCGGACGGCCCCGCACACCGCGCCGGATCCCCCGCGACCAGGCACGACGCCCTCGCCGCTCACGGCGACCCGTCGCACGTCCCCAAGACCGAACGGGCACACACGGGCAGGATCCCGCCCGCAACAGACCTGGCCACCGCGCCGCACCGGCTGTAGAACTTCCTCCGTGACCCACCGAGGGTCCGAACGGGCAGTGCGGCAGGAAGGCGGGTGACGGCCGTGAACAGGACCGCGGAAGAACGCCAGCGCGAGATCGTGCTGGCCGCACGGCGTGACGGCTCGGTCGACGTCACCGTCCTCGCCGCCGAACTGGGCGTGGCCAAGGAGACGGTACGGCGGGACCTGCGGGTCCTGGAGGACCACGGTCTGCTCCGCCGCACCCATGGCGGCGCCTACCCCGTGGAGAGCGCCGGGTTCGAGACGACGCTCGCCTTCCGCGCCACCAGCCACGTCCCCGAGAAGCGCCGGATCGCCGCCGCGGCCGCCGAGCTGCTCGGGGACGCCGAGACCGTCTTCGTCGACGAGGGCTACACCCCGCAGCTCATCGCCGAGGCACTCCCCCGGGACCGGCCGCTGACCGTGGTCACCGCGTCCCTGCCGGTCGCCGGCGCCCTCGCCGGGTCCGACAGCGTGTCCGTGCTGCTGCTCGGCGGACGGGTTCGCTCCGGCACCCTCGCCACCGTCGACCACTGGACGACGAAGATGCTGGCCGGCTTCGTCGTCGACCTCGCGTACATCGGCGCCAACGGCATCTCCCGCGAGCACGGCCTCACCACCCCCGACCCGGCCGTCAGCGAGGTCAAGGCCCAGGCGATCCGCGCCGCCCGGCGCACCGTGTTCGCGGGCGTGCACACCAAGTTCGGAGCGGTCAGCTTCTGCCGGTTCGCCGAGGTCGGCACCCTGGAGACGATCGTGACGAGCACCCTGCTGCCGGCGGCCGAGGCCCACCGCTACTCGCTGCTCGGGCCGCAGGTCGTCCGCGTCTGACCCACCCCCCTCCTCCCCCACCGGGCGCAGCCACGCCCCGTGCTGCCCCTTATATCCCCATTCATCCCAGGAGCGATCCATGCGAACCCAGAGCCGACGGCGGCCCCCGCGAGCCACGCTCGCCACGGCCGCCGCAGGGACGCTGCTCGCCCCGCTGCTCTCCGGCTGCTGGGTCGGGGCGGGCGGGGCCGGATCAGGCGGCGACGCCATCAACGTCCTGATGGTCAACAACCCGCAGATGGTCGAGCTGCAGAAGCTGACCCGCGCCCACTTCACCAAGGAGACGGGCATCGAGGTCAACTTCACCGTCCTGCCCGAGAACGACGTCCGCGACAAGATCAGCCAGGACTTCGCCAACCAGGCCGGCCAGTACGACGTCGCCACGCTGTCCAACTACGAGATACCGATCTACGCCCGCAACGGCTGGCTGCGCGAGATGAACGGCTACGTGGCCAAGGACCCGGCCTACGACGAGCAGGACATCCTCAAGCCGATGCGCCAGTCCCTCACCGCGGAGGACGGCAGGCTCTACGGCCAGCCCTTCTACGGCGAGTCGTCGTTCCTGATGTACCGCAAGGACGTGTTCGAGAAGGAGGGCCTGACGATGCCCGCCCGCCCCACCTGGCGGCAGGTGGCGGACCTGGCGGCGAAGGCGGACGGGGCCGAGCCCGGCATGAAGGGCATCTGCCTGCGCGGCCTGCCCGGCTGGGGTGAGGTCATGGCCCCCCTGACCACCGTCGTGAACACCTTCGGCGGCACCTGGTTCGACAAGGACTGGAAGGCGCGGCTCGACTCCCCGGAGTTCGAGAAGGCGACGAAGTTCTACGTCGACCTGGTGCGCGAGCACGGCGAGTCCGGCGCCGCCCAGTCCGGCTTCGCCGAGTGCCTGAACAACATGACGCAGGGCAAGGTCGCCATGTGGTACGACGCCACCTCCGCGGCCGGCTCCCTGGAGGCGGACGGCTCACCCGTCAAGGGCAAGGTCGGCTACGCCCCGGCCCCCGTCGAGAGGACCGAGTCCTCCGGCTGGCTCTACACCTGGGCCTGGGGCATCCAGAAGGCCTCCCGCAACCCGGACGACGCCTGGAAGTTCGTCTCCTGGGCCTCCGGCAAGGAATACGAGCAACTGGTCGGCGACGAGATCGGCTGGTCCAACGTCCCGGCCGGCAAGCGGGCCTCGACCTACGCCAACCCCGACTACCGCAAGGAGGCCGGCGCCTTCCAGGAGATGACCAAGGAGGCCATCGAGCAGGCCCGGCCCGACGATCCCGGCGTGCAGCCGCGGCCCGCGCCCGGCATCCAGTTCGTCGGCATCCCCGAGTTCACCGACCTGGGCACCGAGGTCTCCCAGGAGATCAGCGCGGCCATCGCCGGACGCCAGTCCGTCGCGTCGGCCCTGCGCAAGTCCCAGGCGCTCGCCGAGAAGATCTCCGAGGAGTACGAGGGACGATGACCGCCACGACCACGGCCCCCGTGGCCGCTCCCGGGACGGACACCCCGGTTCGCCGCCCCTCCGCCCGGCTGCGCGCCTGGGCGACCCGGGCCCCGCTCCTCCCCGCCCTGATCTTCATGATCGTCGTCACCCAGCTGCCCTTCGTGGCGACGCTGGTGATCTCCTTCTTCGACTGGAACAGCCTCTACCCCGACGCCCGGCACTTCACCGGCCTCGACAACTACCAGGAGGTCCTCAGCGACGCGGACCTGCGCCACTCGGTGTGGACGACCGCGCTGCTGACGGCCACGGTGGTGCTGGCCAGCCTGGTGCTGGGCCTCGTCCTGGCGCTGCTGCTGGACCGCAGGTTCCGCGGCCGGGGCATCGTGCGCACCCTGCTGATCGCGCCCTTCCTGGTGGTGCCGGTCGCGGCGGCCCTGCTCTGGAAGCATGTGCTCTACAACCCTGAATACGGCCTGTTCAACGGGTTGCTGCACTATGTGGGCGGCCCGCAGCCCGACTGGATCTCGAACACCCCGCTGCTGGCCGTCGAGGCCTCCCTCATCTGGCAGTGGACGCCGTTCATGATGCTGATCCTGCTCGCCGGACTGCAGAGCCGCGACCACGAACAGATCGAGGCGGCCCGGGTCGACGGGGCGAGCGACTGGCAGATCTTCGTCCACCTGACCCTGCCGCACCTGCGCCGCTACCTCGAACTCGGCGCCCTGCTGGGCTCGATCTACATCGTGCAGAACTTCGACGCGGTCTTCACGATCACGTCCGGCGGCCTCGGCACCGCCAACCTCCCCTACACCGTCTACCAGAGCTTCTACCAGGCCCACGAGAACGGCCTCGCCTCGGCCGCGGGCGTCCTGGTCGTCATCGGTTCGATCGTCATCGCGACCTTCGCCCTGCGCGTGGTGTCGTCCCTGTTCCGCGAGGAGGTGTCCCGCGCATGAGCACGACCGCACCGCGTGCCCGCCGTGCCCGTGGCAGGGGGGCGGGCCTGGGCCTGCTGGCCTGGCTGCTCGGCATCGCGTTCTTCCTGCCCATCGCGTGGATGGCGCTGACGTCCTTCCACTCGGAGGCGGACGCGGCGACCAACCCGCCGTCCTTCGCGGCCGCGCTGACCCTGGACGGCTACCGCGAGTTCTTCGGCGCGGGCGGCGGCGCGAGCCCCTGGCCGGCCCTGATCAACTCGACGGTCGCGTCCGTGGCGTCGACGCTCCTCGTCCTCCTGCTGGCGTTCCCGGCCGCCTACGCGCTGTCCATCAACCGCGTCCGCAAGTGGACGGACGTGCTGTTCTTCTTCCTCTCCACGAAGATGCTGCCGGTCGTGGCGGGCCTGCTGCCCATCTACCTGTTCGCCAAGAACGCCGGGCTGCTCGACAACATCTGGCTGCTGGTCGTCCTCTACACCTCCATGAACCTGCCGATCGCGGTGTGGATGATGCAGTCCTTCCTCGCCGAGATCCCGGTCGCCGTGATCGAGGCGGCCCGGGTGGACGGGGCCCGGCTGCCGACGGTCCTGGCGCGGGTGGTGGCCCCGATCGCCCTGCCGGGCATCGCCGCCACGTCCCTGATCTGCTTCATCTTCAGCTGGAACGAACTGCTCTTCGCCCGGGTGCTGACGGGCGTGGTCGCCGAGACCGCCCCCGTCTTCCTGACCGGCTTCATCACCAGCCAGGGCCTGTTCCTGGCCAAGGTGTGCGCCGCGTCGCTCGTCATCTCCCTGCCGGTGCTCGCCGCGGGGTTCGCCGCCCAGGACAAGCTGGTCCAGGGCCTGTCGTTGGGAGCCGTGAAATGAAGGCCGCCGTCATCGAGTCCGTGGGCCGGGCCGTCGTCACCGAGGTCCCGGACCCGGTGCCGGGGCCGCGCGAGGTCGTCGTCGAGGTCGCGGCCTGCGGCCTGTGCGGCACCGATCTGCACATCCTCCAGGGCGAGTTCGCCCCCAAGCTGCCCATCGTGCCCGGACACGAGTTCGCGGGCGAGGTCGTCGGCGTCGGCACCCAGGTCACGGAGGTGGCGGTCGGTGACCGGGTCGCCGTCGACCCGTCCCTGTACTGCCACGAGTGCCGCTACTGCCGCACGGGCCACAACAACCTGTGCGAGCGCTGGGCGGCGATCGGCGTGACGACGGCCGGGGGCGCGGCGAAGTACGCCCTCGCCCCGGTGGCGAACTGCGTGAAGCTGCCGGAGCACGTCCGCACCCAGGACGCGGCGCTCGTGGAGCCACTGTCCTGTGCGGTACGCGGCTACGACGTCCTGCAGTCCCGCCTCGGCGCGCACGTGCTGATCTACGGCTCCGGCACGATGGGCCTGATGATGCTGGAACTGGCCAAGCGCACCGGCGCGGCGAGCGTGGACGTCGTCGACGTGAACCCGGCCCGCCTGGAGACGGCCCGCCGCCTCGGCGTCTCGGCCTCGGCGGCCAGCCCGGACGAACTCGACCGCCCGCAGGGCTGGGACCTGGTCGTCGACGCCACGGGCAACGCGGCGGCGATCCAGGACGGCCTGGACCGGGTGGCGAAGGCCGGCACGTTCCTGCAGTTCGGCGTCGCCGACTACGCGACCCGCGTGACGATCGACCCGTACCGCATCTACAACCAGGAGATCACCATCACCGGCTCGATGGCCGTGCTGCACAGCTTCGAGCGGGCGGCGGAGCTCTTCGCGAACGGCGTGCTCGACCCGGAGGTCTTCATCAGCGACCGCATCCCGCTGGAGCGGTACCCCGAGGCGCTGGAACAGTTCGCGGCGGGGATCGGCCGCAAGATCGTGGTCGTGCCGTAGGGCGGCGGACCGCCGCGGGCGGGGGCGGGCGAAACCGGTGGGCCGCCCGCCCCCGCCCCCCCGTACGCTCGCGGCATGCCACGACCCCACGGATTCACCTACGAGCGGCACACCGGCGGAGCCGTCCGCATCAGCCACCACGGTCGGCCCGCCACCACCCTGAACGGCGCGCGTGCCGCACGGTTCCTCGCCGAGGTCGGGGCCTGCGACCCGCAGCTCGTCATGGCCCGCTGGACCGGGAACTACAAGCGGGGCAACGAGCGCACCGCCCGGGACCACCCGCGCAACCGCCGCTGACCCGATTGGCCGCAAGGTAAGGGAACGGCAAAACCGCCTCGCTCGTTCACCCGGCATGACAGCTATGACCCCCGGCTCGAACATCCCCCTGTCCGCCGCCCGCGTGACGGTGGACGTCGCCGCCCCGGTGCGGCTGGACGTATCGGGCCTGCTGCTCACCGCCGACGGCAAGGTGCGCTCCGACGACGACTTCATCTTCTACAACCAGCCGTCGGGCCCGGGCGTGACCTACCGCTCGGGCGGCGGCACCGCGCCCGACGCGATCACGGTCGACACCTCGGCCCTTCCCCCGGGCATCGAGAAGATCGCCGTGACGGCGAGCCCGGACGCCGCGGGCCAGACCTTCCAGGGCATCGAACCGACGGCCACCATCCGCAACGCGGACGACGGCTCCGTCCTGGCCACGTTCACGCCCCCGCAGCTCGGCAGCGAGACGGCCCTGGTGATCGTGGAGATCTACCTGCGCAACGGCCAGTGGAAGGCCCGCGCGGTCGGCCAGGGCTACGCCAACGGCCTGGCGGGCATCGCCACGGACTTCGGTGTGACGGTGGAGGAGCCGGCCGCCGCCCCGGCCCAGCCGATGACCCCGCCGCAGCCGTCCGCGGCCCCCGTGCAGCCGCCGGCCCCGCCCGTCACCTCGCCCGCCGCACCCCCGGCCGCCCCGGCCACGCCCCCGCCGCCCGCCGCCGGCCCCGGGAAGATCAACCTCGACAAGGGCCGTGTCAGCCTCCAGAAGAACCAGACCGTCTCCCTGATCAAGGGCGGCCGCCCCCTGCTCTCCCAGGTCAAGATGGGCCTCGGCTGGGAGCCCGCGTACCACGGCAAGGACATCGACCTGGACGCCTCGGTCATCGCCTACGGACCGCAGCGCAACCACATCGACAGCTGCTACTTCGGCAAGCTGCAGATCATCGGCGGCGCGATCCGGCACTCCGGCGACAACCTCACGGGCGAGGGCGGCGGTGACGACGAGGTCATCACGGTCGACCTCGGCCGGCTGCCCCAGGAGGTCACGGGCCTGGTCTTCACGGTCAACTCCTTCTCCGGCCAGAAGTTCACGGAGGTCGCCAAGGCGTACTGCCGCCTCCTGGACGGCACGACCGGCGAGGAGCTGGTCCGCTTCGACCTCACCAGCGCCGAGCCGCAGACCGGCGTGATGATGGCCAAGCTGATCCGCCAGTTCTCCGGCGAGTGGGACATGACGGCGATGGGCGACTTCGTCAAGTCCCGCACGGTGAGGGGCATGGTGAAGCCGGCGGCGCAGGCCCTGTAGCGCCGCGCGCCACGACCGCCGTCTCGGACGCCCCCGCTCGGGGGCGTCCGACGTCCGCGGCACGGCGGCGCCCGGCCCGCGCGCGGCACGTGGTGGCGTCCGGCCCGCGCGCGCCACGTGGCGGCGTCAGCGCGCCCGCGGCCGCAACCCCTCCGTCAGCAGCGCCAGGTACCGCCGGATGTGCCGCCCCTCCCCGTCGGCCAGTTCCGACGCCGTCGCCAGCCCGTGGGCCAGCCTGAGCACGTCCGCCGGTTCCACGTCCCGCCGCAGTGTGCCCTCGTCCTGTGCCGCCCGGACCAGCCGCCCCGCCGCGCTCCTCACCGAGTCGCCGCAGGCCGTGGCCGCCGCCGGGTCGCCCTCGGTGACGGCCGGGCCGAGGAGTGCCTTCAGGCCGCGCATGCGGATCATCCCGGTGCCGAGTTCGTGGAGCCACTCCAGCAGCGCCTCGCCCGGCGGCAGTTCGGACGCGAGCGCGCCGGCCCGGGCCGCGAGCGCCTCGATCCGGTCCAGGTACGCGGCCTCCAGCAGGGCGTGCCGCGTCGGGAAGTGCCGGTACAGCGTCCCCGAGCCGACCCCGGCCCGCTTGGCGATGTCGTCGAGCGACGCGCCTTCCCCGTGCTCGGCGAAGGCCTCCGCCGCCACCCGCAGCAACCGCTCGTAGTTACGCCGGGCATCCGCCCGCATGGGCCTGACCTGCGGCACGCGGCCACTCCTCACGAACCGGGGACTCTCCGCGCACCCTACCGACACGGAGCCACCGCGCGTCCGGATCCACCGGACGGGTGCTCAGGCGGACCCGCGCACCACGAGCTCGGGCGTCACCCAGGCGTCCCGGCCTCGCAGGGGCTCCTCGCCCGCCCGCAGCCGGGCCACCTGCTCCACGGCCAGCCGGCCCAGCTGCCGTTTGTCGATGTGCAGGGTGGTCAGGGCGGGTTCCACCAGCTCGCCCAGGGAGAGGCCGTCGAAGCCCAGCACGGCCACCTGGTCCGGCACCCGGCGCCCGTGGCGGCGGGCGGTCCGCATCGCGCCGAGGGCGATCATGTCGTTGAAGCCGAAGACGGCCGTGACGTCGGGGTGCGCCCGCAGCAGCCGCTCCATACCGGCCTCGCCGCCCGTCACGCTGTGCTCGGAGCACGTGACGACCCAGTCCGCGTCGACGGGCAGGCCGAGCCGGCGGGCCTGCTCGAGGAAGGCCTCCCGGCGGGGTCCGGGGCCGTGCGTGCCGTCGAGCATGCCGATCCTGCGGTGGCCCTGCCGGTGCAGGTGGCGCATGCCCTGTTCGACTCCGGCGGCGGCGTCGATGCCGACGGCCGCGAACCTGGTCTGGTGCGGGCCGCGCTCCAGCAGCACCAGCGGGACGCCCCCGAGGTGCCGGGTGAGCACGTCGTCGGGGTCCCTGAAGTAGCCCACGACCGCGTCCGCCTGGTGGGAGAGGACGTCGAGCGCCTGCCGTTCCCGTGCCCCGTCGATCCGCGAGTCCCAGACCACGACCTGCCAGCCGCGCTGCTCGGCGGCCTCCAGCACCCCGGCGGCGACCTCGGGGAAGAAGGGGTTGCGCAGGTCGGGGATGACCAGGCCGGCCGTGACCGCGCCCTTCTGGACGAGCCCGCGCGCGAACCGGCTCGGCCGGTAGTCCAGGAGCCGCGCCGCCTCCAGGACCCGCTCCTTGGTGGCCGGGTCGATCTCACCCTTGTCGTTGACCGCCCGGGAGACCGTCTGGCGTGACACTCCGGCCAGCCGTGCGACGTCGTGGATCGTGGCCCGGCGCCCCGCGCCGCCGGGCCGCCCGGCCCCCGGCTCCGCACGCTGCTTGTCCGTCCACACGCCCAGCACCCTATCCGGCACCGGAGGCGGCCCGGCAGGGGCGGACGGGCGGGCCCCCGGCCGCGGCGGCACCGGCGCGACGGCCCCGGGCGCTTCAGTCGCCGAGCTCGGTGAACAGCGTCAGCTGCAGCGCGCCCGGGGCTTCGAGCCGGGAGTTCAGGGAGTTCCAGGGGGTGCGGGTCGGCTCGGCGACGACCTCGGCACCGGCCGCGGCCAGCTCGGCCGTGGTGGCGGCGGAGTCGTCCACCTGGAAGGCGACCCGGATGTGCCCGGCCACCCGCCGCCCCACCTCGACCTCGTCGATGTACGCGGCGTGGTGCGGATCCGTCAGCTCCAGGGTGGCCCGCCCGGCCTCCAGGATGGTCACCCGCCCGCCCTCGGAGGCGAAGGCGCCGCGCTCGGGCAGCCCGAGCACGTCCCGGTAGAAGTGCAGGGCGGCGTCGTAGTCGTCGGCGGTCACGACCAGGCGCAGTTCCCGGACGGCTGGTTCGTCGGTCATGGCGGCTCCTCGCTGACGTCGGGTAACGGCTGACAACCCGCCGGCCGGCCGGTTGATTCCCGGATGGCCGGCCGGTGCCGCGCGGGCCGCGGAAAACGCGGCGACAGCCCTGGGCGGGGCCCGCTACCGTCCGCTGACATGACCCCTTCTCTCGAACGTCCCCCCTTCCAGGCCGACGAGCGCACCGCGCTCATGGGATGGCTGGACCTGCAACGGCGGATCCTGCGCTGGAAGTGCGAGGGGCTCGGCGAGGCCGACGCGCACCGGTCCGTCGTCCCGACCTCCCCGGCGATGACGATGGCCGGGCTCGTCAGCCACATGCGGTGGGTCGAGCACACCTGGCTGGAGGTGCTGTTCCTCGGCGGGGACGAGTCGCAGAACCCGTCCTTCGACGAGACCGACGAGGACGCCGACTGGCGCACCGGCTCCGTCACGTTGCGGCAGGTGCTCGCCGACTACGAGGCCCAGTGCGCCCGCAGCGACGAGATCGTGGCCGCGGCGTCCCTGGACGACGTCGGCCGCCACCGGGGGTACGCCTCCGGCAAGGCCAACCTCCGCTGGATGCTCATCCACCTCGTCGAGGAGACCGGACGGCACGCCGGCCACGCGGACATCGTGCGCGAGCTGCTGGACGGGACGAAGGGCTACTCCTGACGAAGGAGTACCCCCGGCGAAGGGGTCACCAGGGCCGGGTCCGCACCGGCCGCCTGCGCGGACGGGCCTAGAACAGCGCGCTGTACGCGTTCAGCGCGGGCTGCCCGCCCAGGTGGGCGTAGAGCACCGTGGAGTCCCGGCCGATCTCGCCGCGGGACACCAGGTCGATCAGCGCGGCCATCGACTTGCCCTCGTAGACGGGGTCGGTGACCATCCCCTCGGTGCGGGCCGCCAGGCGCATGGCCTCCAGGGTCGTCTCGTCGGGGACGCCGTACGTGCCCGCGTGGTACCGCTCGTCCAGCTCCACGTCCGTCTCGGTCAACTCCCGCTTGACGCCGATGAGTTGCCCGGTGCGATGGGCGATACGGGCGATCTGGGCCCGGGTGGCGGCCGGCTTAGCGGAGGCGTCGACGCCGAGCACGCGCCGGGGCCGCCCGCCCGCCTCCTCCAGGGCGGCGAACCCGGCGACCATGCCGGCCTGGGTCGAACCGGTCACCGAGCACACCACGACGGTGTCGAAGAAGACGCCGAGTGCCCGCTCCTGGTCCACCACCTCGTACGCCCAGGCGGCGAAGCCGAGACCGCCGAGCGGATGGTCGGAGGCCCCGGCCGGGATGGCGTAGGGCTTGCCGCCCGACTCCTCGACCTCGGCGAGGGCCCGCTCCCAGCTCTCCTTGAACCCGATCCCGAACCCGGCCCCGACCAGCCGGACATCGGCCCCGGCGAGACGGCTGACCAGGATGTTGCCGACCTTGTCGTACACGGCGTCCGGCCAGTCCACCCAGCTCTCCTGCACGAGCACGCACTTGAGTCCGGCCCGGGCGGCGACGGCGGCGACCTGACGGGTGTGGTTGGACTGCACGCCGCCGATCGAGACGAGCGTGTCGCAGCCCTGGGCGAGCGCGTCGGCGACCAGGTACTCCAGCTTGCGCGTCTTGTTCCCGCCGTACGCGATGCCGGAGTTGCAGTCCTCCCGCTTCGCCCACAGGGAGGCGCCGCCGAGGTGCGCGGTGAGGCGCTCCAGCGGGTGGACGGGCGAGGGCCCGAAGAGCAGGGGGTAACGCTCGTACGAGGAAAGGGGCATGGGTCCCTCCGGGTCGGTGTCGGTCCGCCTCAGTCGGCGAGCTCTTCGAGGCCCCGCCAGATCTCCGCCGTGACGCGGACCGCCTCGGCCGCGTCGCCGGAGGCGCAGGCGTCGATCAGCCGCTCGTGCAGTCCGGGCGAGCGGCAGCTGCCGCCCTCGCCGAAGCGGCGCCGCTCCAGACGGCGGATGAGCGGGGTGTAGCGGGCTACGGTCGCGGCCGCCGCGCGGTTGCCGCTGGCCCGGACGAGGACCTCGTGCAGGTCGTCGTCGGCGCGCAGGGCGGCGTCCACGTCACCGGCTCGCACGGCCGCGGCGAACCGCTCGTTGGCGGCGCGCATCGCCGCGAGGTCCGCGTCGGCGAGCCGGGGCACGGCGACGCGGGTCACCAGTTCGTGCATGGCGCCCACCACGGCGGCGACGTCCCGGACGTCGGCGGCCACGAGCGGGGTCACGCGGGTGTAGCTCTGCGGCTTGCTCTCCAGCAGCCCTTCGTCCACGAGCCGGGAGAACGCCTCCCGGACCGGCGCCCGGGACAGCCCGAGCCGCTCGGCGAGGTCGGCGTCGCGCACCACCGCGCCGGGCTCGATCTCCCCGGCCACGATGGCGTCCCGGAGGGCCGTGTACGCCCGGTCCCTGAGCAGGGTGCGGGGCACGGGCCGGATGGCGTCCATGAACTGACATGTTAGATGTCAGTGCAGCCTTCAACAAGGGCCGGGCGTGTCCGCGGCCCGCACTCCCCGCCCGGGGCGGGCCGCGGCTCTCAGGCCGCCCAGGGCCAGTCGGCGTCCCGGGAGGCCTCGATCAGCGGCACCATCCGGAAGGCCGCGTCCGACAGTCCCCCGAACGTGTGCCGGTTCCCCGTGCCCGACGGGCCGTGGCCCGCCCGGTACCCGGCGAGGTTCCAGGTGTAGACCGGCACGTCGGACGGGACCTGCTCGGTGGGGTCGCCCAGGTGGTGGTGCGTGTACTGCTCGTCGGTGACGATCAGCACCCGGTCGTGCTTGCCGTAGTGCCGGCGTACCGCCTCCGTGGTGTCGGTGCCGCCGAGGCTGTGGAAGCGGTCGAGGACCCGGAGCACGGACTCGCCCGTGCGGAAGCGCACGCGGTCGCTCGTCGTGCCGAACTCGACCAGGTCGGCGTGCTCGGCCCGCAGCGCGAGCGCCGTGCCGAAGACCGCCGCCGCGTCGGCCTGGTTGAGCTCGGAGCGGTCGGACAGCCGCGACCAGAACATCGAGCCCGAGCGGTCCACGAGCACCAGGGTCCGGCCGGGCAGCGCGGGCACGTTGGCCAGCGAGTGGCCGAGCGCCCGCTCCAGGGCGTACGACCAGCGCAGCGAGGGGGCGTGCTGGTGTGCGGCCAGGTAGCGGAAGGGGAACTGCCGTGAGCGCGCGACCTCCGCCGGGTCGCTGATCCGCGCGGCGACCCGCTCGGCGACCTCGTCGGACACCCCGGCCTCGTCGAAGTTCCGCAGGTTGCGCAGCAGCGCCATGGTGCCCATGGACGGGATGACGGCCTCCCAGGCCGCCTTGTCCATCGGGCCCTGCAGCCAGCCCGCCAGCGCCTCCCACGTCATCCCCGCCTCGGCCAGCCGCTCGGCCGCGCCCTCGGAGGTCACGAGTGCGCGCCGCTCCTCCACGGGCAGGGCCATGAGCGCGCGGTGCGCGGTGAGGGTGCGGCTGGAGGCGGGCGGCACGGCGGTGTCCGGGTGGTGCCGCCGGTCGAGCGCGTACCGGAACAGCTCGCCCTGCCACGGCTTGTCCGGATCGGGCGCCGCGTGCACCAGGTTGAGGATGTCGCCGAAGCGGTAGCCCTTGGAGGCGGTGTCGTACTTCAGCAGCGCCTTGCCGTGGTAGAGGCGGCGCACGGCGTCGGCGATGCCGCGCTTGACGGGCTTGGGCACGGTGCGGCCGTGGGTCGCGGTCCAGTAGGCGAGCAGCTCGCCGGGCTCGTCGGGACGCCGCAGCACGGAGTCGACGACCTGCCGGTTCGACGGGCCGCCGGTCGCGCCGGCCTCCAGGCGGGCCTTGACGTACTCGGCGGCGCCGACGACCGAGGCGGTACGCAGGTTGCCCGCGCCGCGCAGCCAGCCGAGCAGGCCGGCCGTCCACTCCGGGTCCCGGACGGCGAGCTGCCGCACGAGCCGGCGGAACCGGTCGTCGCGGTCGGCGCCGGACTCGTAGAAGGTCCGCTGGGAGACGAAGTTGCTCACGGCGAGCAGGAACAGCTCCGAGCGGGCGTCCCGCTCCCGGCCCCGGCCGCCCTCGTACGTCCGCAGCGCACGCCCCGTGGACGTCACCCGGGAGACGGGGCGGGCCCGCGCCGCCTTGCCGTTGAATCGCGCCATGGGAATTCCCCCGCATTCCTTCGGTATTCGAGCGGGACACGGCAGGAAAAAGGTGGGTGCCCGAGGACAGAAGCCGGCGACGGATTCATTCAGATGCTCTACCCATTGAGCTACGGCGACCCGGAGTCGCCGACGGGATTCGAACCCGCAACCGTCCGATCCAAGGAAGTAACCGTTGCCTTCGCACCGGGCACCCACCCCGTGCCGCGCCTCCCGAGATCAAGTCGGCGGCGGCTCGGATTCTTTGCCGCGGAGGGTGGCGGGCCTCGTACGGCGACGCCGTCTGCCCAGCTGCTGTACCTCGCGGTCCGGTTCCGCTGGGCCGCGCCCGGCCACGGCGCTAGCGCGACCCGCCGTCCGGCGACCTCAGCCCCCTTGCTGCGACCGGGCCTTGAACGCCGCCTTCCGCGCTTCCTTCGCCACCTTCTTGTCGGGGTGCAACCGCCCCATCGCCTCCAGCACATCGGCGGTCGCGGGATGGTCGACCCGCCACACCGCCGTGAAGAACCCGCTGTGCTGGTGCGCGAGCCCCTCGACCAGCGCCCGCAGCTCCTCGGAGTTCCCCTCCGCGGCGAGCTGCGCGGCCACCGTGTCGATGGTCAGCCAGTACACCATCGCCTCGGACGGCGCGGGCACGTCCGCCGCCCCGTGCTCGGTCAGCCACACCCGGGCGAGCCCGCCCAGTTCGGCGTCGTCCAGCACCTCGCGCAGCGCCGGCTCGGCCGAAGCGCCCACCAGCGACAGCGCCTGCTGGCACCGCAGCCGTCGCAGCGGAGCCCCGGCGTCGGAACCCCGCGCCGCCGCCAGCAGCTCCCGCGCCGCCGCGAGCGGTTCGCGCCGCCGGAGCCACTGCTCGGTCTCGGCCTGCGCCGCGGCCGGCGGGAACGCCGCCGTGCCGTCGAGCAGCGCGTCGGCCCCCTTGTCCGCGAGCTCCCCGACGGCCGGCGCCTCGAACCCGGCCTCCAGGAGCCGCGCGCGCATCCCGTACAGGCCGAGCGGGGTGAGCCGGACCAAGCCGTACCGGGAGACGTCCGTCTCGTCGACGGGTGCCGCTGGCTCCTCGTCGGCGTCGGCCATGAGCGCCTCGTCGACGGGCTGGTACTCCACGAGGCCCACCGGCTCCAGCATCCGGAACTGGTCGTCCAGGCGCATCATCGCGTCCGAGACCTGCTCCAGGACGTCGTTGGTGGGCTCGCTCATGTCGCCGGGCACGATCACCGAGGCGGCCAGCGCCGGCAGCGGCACGGGGGCCCGGCCGGGCGCGTCCTCGCCGGCGGTGAGCAGGTAGAGGTTGCCGAGCACACCGTCGAGGAACTCGGCCTCGGCCTCCGGGTCCCAGTCGAGGGCGGAGAGGTCGACCTCGCCGTCCTCGTCCAGCAGCCCGTCGAGGTCGGGGACGCTCGCGTCGGCGAGCACGGTCTCCAGGGCCGCGAGCCACACGGCGAGCACGTCCTGCGGGGAGCCGCCGGTGAGCAGCGCGAGGTCCTCGCCCGCCCTGACGGTGCCCTCCTCCTCGTCGACGACCTCGACGAGCCCGGCGTCCACGGCCACCCGCCACGCCTCGCTGGCGTCGGCGGCGGCCTCGTCCCCGCTCAGCCCGAGCACCTCGGCCGCCGCGGGCAACTGTTCGTCGACGAGCCCTCCCCCGGCGTCGACCCGGGTGTCCGGCCCGGCCCAGCGGGCGAGCCGGACGGCCCGGGACAGCAACGGTGTGGACAGCGCGTCGCGCGCCAGCTCCGCTTCACTGTGCAGCCGCACCGGCGGCAGGGGGGAGCTGTCTGACATCGGCTGTTTCTCCTAGCGCGCCTACTGGTGACTCGACCGCTCAGCCTAGACGGATTTCCACCCATGCCGCCCACTTCATCATCCCGTCGACTGCCGTACATGGCCGAAACCTTGACAAGTGACCGGACCAGGCTGGAGATTGACGCGCGTAGAAATCGGCGGACACTTGTTCACCGGACCTGCCCCACCAGGACACCGCCCGCCGTCTCTACGCGCGTCACACCGCCCGCCCCACAGGTAGCGGCAGACAGTCCGAGCACCACCCTCGTCCCGGCGCCCTGTCACGTCCCCGGAGGGAATCCCGTTGCCGAGCAAGTCCTCCGCGCGCCTCGCCGCGCTCACCGTCGCCGCCGCGTGCTCCGCGGCGTCCACGATCGTCCTCACCACCCCCGCGCACGCGGAATCGGTCCGCATCCACGACATCCAGGGCAGCACCCGGATATCCCCGTACGCCGGCAAGCAGGTCACGGACGTGACCGGAATCGTCACCGGCGTGCGCACCTACGGCTCCTCCCGCGGCTTCTGGATCCAGGACCCGAGCCCGGACGCCGACCCGGCGACCAGTGAGGGCGTCTTCGTCTTCACCAGCTCCACCCCGAAGGGCGTCGCCGTCGGCGACTCCGTCAAGGTCAGCGGCACGGTCTCGGAGTACGTCCCCGGCGGCACCGGCTCCGGCAACCAGGCCCTGACGGAGATCACCAAGCCGACGACCACGGTCCTGTCCAGCGGCAACGAGCTGCCCGCCGCCACTCCCGTCACGGCACGCTCGGTCCCCGCCGCCTACACCCCCGCGGGCGACCCGGCGGCGAACGGCTCGATCAACGCGCTCCCCCTCGAACCGGCGAAGTACGCCCTGGACTACTACGAGTCCCTGGAGGGCATGACCGTCCGGGTCGCCGACACCCGCGTGGTCGGCGCCACCGACCCGTACACCGAACTCTGGGTGACGGTGAAGCCGTACGAGAACCGCTCCCGCCACGGCGGCACGGTCTACGGCTCCTACGACGCCCAGAACACCGGCCGTCTGCAGATCCAGTCCCTCGGCTCGCCGGCGGCCTTCCCGAAGGCGAACGTCGGCGACACCCTCGCGGGCACCACCGAGGGGCCCCTGGACTACAACCAGTTCGGCGGCTACACCCTGGTCGCGAGCGAACTCGGCGCCCTCGAGAGCGCCGGCCGGCAGCGCGAGACCACCCGCAAGCAGCGCTCCTCCGAACTGGCGGTCGCCACCTACAACGTCGAGAACCTCGACCCGACGGACGACACGTTCGCCGCGCACGCCTCCGCGATCGTGAACAACCTGCAGGCGCCGGACATCGTGTCCCTGGAGGAGATCCAGGACAACAACGGGGCGAAGAACGACGGTACGGTCGCCGCCGACCAGACCCTGGCGAAGCTGATCGACGCGATCGTCGCGGCCGGCGGCCCGCGCTACGACTGGCGCTCGATCGACCCGGCCGACGGCACCGACGGCGGCGAGCCCGGCGGCAACATCCGCCAGGTGTTCCTGTTCAACCCGGAGCGCGTCTCCTTCACGGACCGCCCGGGCGGTGACGCCACGACGGCCACCGGCGTGACGAAGATCCGCGGCAAGGCGCACCTGACCCTCAGCCCCGGCCGCATCGCCCCCGCCGACGAGGCGTGGAAGAACAGCCGCAAGCCTCTGGCCGGCGAGTTCGTCTTCCGCGGCCGCACGGTCTTCGTGATCGCCAACCACTTCAACTCCAAGGGCGGCGACCAGGGCCTCACCTCGCAGTACCAGCCGCCGTCCCGCTCCTCCGAGACGCAGCGCCACCAGCAGGCCACCCTGGTCAACGCCTTCGTCAAGGACATCCTCGACACCCAGAAGAACGCGGACGTCGTCACGCTCGGCGACATCAACGACTTCGAGTTCTCCCGGACCACCGAGCTCCTGGAGGGCAAGGGCGAGCTCTGGTCGGCGATCAGGTCGCTCCCCCGCGGCGAGCGTTACTCGTACGTCTACCAGGGCAACAGCCAGGTCCTCGACCAGATCCTGATCAGCCCGTCGATCCGCCGCGGCTGCGACTTCGAGTACGACAGCGTGCACGTCAACGCGGAGTTCCACGACCAGATCAGCGACCACGACCCGCAGGTGTTGCGGTTCCGCCCCTGACACCACCGGGGCCGGCCCACATGGTGCCGGGCCGGCCCCGTCCGTCAGGGCACCAGCCCCAGGACGTGGTCGTAACGCCTGACGGAACTCTCCGACAGCCCGGGCCAGTTCCGCACCCGCTTCCACTGCTCGGTCGCCGAGCCGACACCGTCCCCCGGCGCGGCCAGGGCGTCGATGTGCGCCTGGGCGGTCTCCCACTCGGCGTAGTTGAGCACCCGGGTGCCGTCCGTACGGAGGTGGAAGTGGGCGGAGATGCCACCGGGATGCGGTTCCGGCTCGCTCTCCAGCGCCTCGAAAACGGCGTCGACCCAGGCGCGCTGCCGGTCCGCGTCGGGCCCCTCGAAACGGATGTCGACGATCACGACACATCCCGGGGCGGGTGAGGTGTCCGCACGCCGGACACTGCGGTAGAGCCGGTACCGCCCGAGCTCGACCCGCTCGATGCCCGGCACGGCCGTGTCGATCTCGTCGACGCGCTCCTGCCGGTGGGTCTTCGCGAACGCCTCGTAGGCCGGCTCGCTGCGCCACTGCGAGTAGTGCAGCAGGGTGTCCCCGTCGTGCCCGGCGTACACGTGGTAGCCCAGCAGGTCCCCGGCCGGCCAGGGCCGCCGCTCCCACGCCCGCGCGATCGCCTCCACGGCCTGCCGCTGCCGCTCGGGTGTCCCGACCCGCCAGGTGCTGAAGAAGGGAGCACCGATCCGGGGGTCGGTGAGATCCGGGTGCTGTTCGGTCCGCCGGGTCATGGAACTCTCCAGTCGTGTAGGCCGATTGCCACTCCCCTCACTCTCCGACCTCGACCGAACTTGAGGTCAAGCGGGGATTTTCGGCCCGGCGGGCGTCGCCGCGTGCCACCAGGGGACACCCCCTACGCGCACCCTCACAGCAGCCACAGGCCGCCGCAGCACAGGCACAGGCACAAACTCAGGCTCAGACGCAGCAGCCACAGGCACAGGCACAGCACCGCCACACCACCGCACGAACGCGCCGATGCCGCAGCGCACCACCACCCTCAGCGATGCCCGTGCGCATGCCTCCACCGCACGACCCCGACCGCCACCACAGCCCCCGCCGCCCCGGCCATCAGCACCGGCTTCGGGTGCCGCATACCGGCCTGCAGCACGGTCCGCACCGGCCGGGGGCCCACCTGCGCGGCCCGGTCCTGCACGGAGTGCCCCGCCTGGGCCGCGCTGCTGCGCAACTGCACCGTCATCGCCCCGGCCTTGTCCCGGAGGTCGGCGGCCCGGGCCAGGGCACGCCCCTTCACATCGGCCTTCCCGGCCAACTCCGCCACCGTGTTCCCGAGCTCACCGCGCGTCCGCTCGATCTGCCGCCGCAGTTCATCGGGCCCCTTGGCCCCGCCCGTCGGCTCCGTCATCGATGCGCCCTTTCCCTGATCTCCTCGACATCCGCCTTCACACTGCCGATCGCCCGCTCCGGCGTGGGCGGCGTGGCCCGCCGCAGCTGCCCGCGCCCCATCGCGGCCAGCACCGCCGCGATCACGAACAGCACGCCCATCACGATCAGCGCGGCGGCCCACACGGGCAGCACCAGCGAGAGCGCGGCGGCACCGGCCCCGGTCATCGCGAGGAACCCGGCGTAGGCGACGGCACCCGCCGCACCGAGCAGCCCGCCGCCGCGCCCGGCCCGCCGCCCCTTCTCGGCCAGCTCTTCCTTCGCGAGCGCCACTTCCTGCCGCACGAGCCGAGAGAGCTGTTCCGCTGCCTGCCCGACGAGCTCGCCCACGGAGTGGTGCGCGTCGCGCACGGCCCGATGTTCCATCGTCTCGGTCACGGTTCCGCCTCCTCTCGAAGTGGGAACCCCGAGTACCCGTCCGCCCTACGGCTACCCCTGCCCCCCTTGCGGCCACCGCCGGTCACCCCAGGTCGCCCCCCTGGCCCTCCTGCGACCCGGCCGAGTCCCCCCGCTGCCCGAGCCGGGCCAGCTGCGCCTGGAACCAGTCCAGCCGCGCCTGCAACAACGCGGCCTCGGCCACGAGTTCGGGCACCCCCAGTCCGTCGACCGCCTCGATTCCGGCAGGCACCGCACCCCCACCGCCCGGTGCCGCACCACCCCCGCCGACGACCCGAACCCCCTCCCCCGCCAACCGGGCGAACCGCCCGAGCGACACCGGGGCCCTCCCCCGCGCACAGCCCTCACACGCAGGCGCGAGCCCCCGCCACCCGGCCCGCCCCCACCCGGCGTCGGCCAGCACCCGCGCCCCGGCTCCACACGCGCACCTCCCGACCGTCACGGCCCGCACCCGCTGCCGCGCGTACCGGAACCCCCGCTCGAAGCGGATGTAGGCACCGAGGACGGACACCTCCAGCAGCACCGCGCCCCGGTGCTCGGCGGTGCACAGCAGCGCCTCCGCGGCCGCCCGGTCGTGCACGCAGTGGAAACCGCAGTCACAGCGGCGATGCGGCGCCCGGTGCCGCAGCCCGTACACGCAGGCGGCCTCGGCCACCACTCCGTACGGCAGCGCGCCGCCCAGCGACACACCGGTGAACCCGGCCCGGGTGCCGTCCTGGGACAGCACCGGGTGGGCGATCTTGTATCCGGTCGGCGGCTCCGTCGGACGCTCCGAGGGAAGCCGCAGCCTCATCGGACGACCGGAACCTCTTCGACCGCGGACGCCTCACCGGCCGCGGCGACGGCCCGCGTGGCCCCTGCCGCCTCGCCGCCCTCGGCACCTCCCGCTTCGGGCAGCTCAGGGCGCCGGGAAAGCTCAGGGCGCTCACCCCGCCCCGCCGGCTGCTCCTCCGCGATCCCCTTGGCCAGTGCCTTGCCCAGCTTCATGACGCCTCCCAGGACATCCGTCGCCGACCGTCCCTCGCCATGGTGACCCATCACGCCCCGCCAGGAAAGAACACCTTCACTGAAGCAATGCTTAACCCAACCTTGAAGCACATTTAAGTAGACCTACGAGATCACCATGCCGACACTACTCGCATGACCCCACGGCACACGCCCCCCTTCGGCCGCACGCTCTGCGCCATGGTCACCCCGTTCACCGACACCGGCGCCCTCGACCTGGACGGCGCCCAGCACCTCGCCGACCACCTCGTCGGAAGCGGCTGCGACGGCCTGGTCCTCTCCGGTACGACGGGCGAGTCACCCACCACCACGGACGCCGAGAAGTCCGCCCTGATCACGGCCGTCCGCGAGGCCGTGGCCGACCGGGCGACGATCGTCGCGGGCATCGGCACCGCCGACACCCGCCACACGGCCGAACTGGCCCGGGAGGCCGAGAAGGCGGGCGCGGACGGCCTGCTGGTGGTGGCGCCCTACTACAGCCGGCCCCCGCAGGACGCCGTGGAGGCGCACTTCCGCGAGATCGCCGACACGGCCGGGATCCCGCTGATGCTCTACGACATCCCGGCCCGCACCGGCATCCGCGTCGAAGCCGGGACGATCCTCCGCCTCGCGGAGCACCCCCGGATCGTGGCGGTCAAGGACTGCTCCTCCGACTTCCTGGCCGCGCAGAAGGTCCTGGCCCGCACGGACCTGGCGTACTACGCGGGATGCGACGAACACGCTCTCGCGCTGTACGCCGTCGGCGGCGCCGGTTACGTCAGCACGGTCGCCAACGTGATCCCGCGCCACCTGCGCGCCGTGCTGGACGCGTTCGACGCGGGTGACACGGCGCGGGCCGCCCGCCTGCAGCAGGCGGCCATCCCCCTCATCGAGGCGATGATGTCGGCGGGCCTGCCGGGATCCGTCACGGCCAAGTCGCTCCTGAACGACCTGGCGCTCCCCGCGGGCCCGGTCCGGGCCCCCCTGCGCCCCGCCGACCGCGCCACGGCCGGCGAACTGCTCCTGCTCCACGGGCCCCTGCTCGACACCCGACGGCAATGAACACTCAGGCACCCGCCGCCCGGCACCATCCCGCCGCCCGGCACTATCCCACCGGCACGGCGCCGACCACTCGCCCGCCGATCACCGCTCGGCGAACACCGGCTCCCACCGCCCCTTGGTGTTGTCCTTGGGCGACCGGTAGTCGCTGAGCGGGGTCGTCTTCCCCCCGCCGATGGTCACCAGCACCAGCCGCTGGTGGAACTCGTTCCCGTCCGGCCCGATGTCCCAGGCGACCAGCGTGTTCCCGTCCGCCCAGGCGAGCAGCTGCTGCCCGCGGGAACGCAGCGGTCGAGGCAGTGCTGCGGAGTGGACCGCACGATGCACACGGAACAGATCGGGATACGGCCCACCTCGCACGTTCTCCAAGTGACGCAGCACAGCACGGTGCGCCACCACGCCGACGCTCAGTTCGCGACTCGGCCACTTCCCGCCGTCTTCAGCAGCGCCGACGACCGGTTCCCACGAATCCCGGAAGCTCTCCTGCCCTTCGGCATCCATCGTCACCTTCGCTCTCCCCCGGGGCGGACCCGGTGCCCGCCCCCCGTACTTCCTGTGACGTGTGCGGGGGCGTCCCGCTATGCCACCCGTCCGAAGAAAAACGGGACGGCCCGTGCCGCGGGTGTCCGCGACACGGGCCGTCCCCGTCCGTGCGAGGTCCCGGCTCCCCGGGGTCAGTTCCAGGCGTAGCCGTCCCCGAACAGCAGCGTGTGCTCCAGCACGTCCTCCGCCGGGTCGTCGATCTGACCGACGTTGACGTTGATCAGCCCGACCCGGTGGCCGTTGTGCGAGTCCTTGTTGGACTCGTCGGCGTACGCGGCACCCGCCGGCAGCCAGCACACCGCCATCCCCACGACGGCCCCCGCCACCCAGCGACGCACCACGCCCCGCCCCCGCTCATTCCTCATGCCCCGGCCCTCATCTCGTCGTTCCGGCATCTGATCGGACCCTGCGTCCACCCGTTCATCTGCCAAAACCACCAAGAGGTCACGCGGGGTACCTCGTACGAGTCGCCAGTGGGGCCGCCCTGCACGAGGTGTCGACCGGCTCGGACGTCATCGGCCCCAAGCGGCAGCCTGGACGTCACCGTCGGACCATCGAACGACCATGTCCTGGCTCCCCGGTTGCCGCCGCCTCCACCGTCGCTTGTAGTGCGGCGGTGCCATCGCCGGCGAGCAGGGATGGCTCCTCAGCAGAGTGGAACAGGCAGACGACTGCTTGATCGTCTCGGAAGCCCAGGGCCAGCAGAGGAAACTCGCCGCCCGGTAGGCGGACTTCCGGATACCCCCGGCCACGCGAGCGCAGTGCCGTGAAGTGATCCGTCAGGTCCGCGACGTCGGAGCTTCGCTCAGTCGCGGAGAACTGTCGCGATTCGGGGTCCGTTGCTGTCCACGAGACAGACGCCAGGGGTCCCTCGACTGAAGAGCGCCCTCCCGGGTCGTCCCCGGGCCGTGGAAGGGCGCTCAACGATGACCAACGCCGGCAGCTGCCGACAGCTCAGCAGCAGGTCGGGGCGTCGCTCGGTAAGGCGGCCGCAGGTCACGGCCGCCGATGGTCAGTTGTGGCTGTGCAGGATCTCGTTCAGGCCGCCCCACACCGCGTTGTTCGGCCGCGCCTCGACCGTGCCGGTGACCGAGTTGCGGCGGAAGAGGATGTTGGAGGCGCCGGACAGCTCGCGGGCCTTGACGATCTGGCCGTCGGGCATGGTGACCCGGGTGCCGGCGGTGATGTAGAGCCCGGCCTCGACGACGCACTCGTCGCCCAGGGCGATGCCGACGCCCGCCTCGGCGCCGACCAGGCACCGCTCGCCGATGGAGATGATCACGTTGCCGCCGCCGGACAGCGTGCCCATGGTCGACGCGCCACCGCCGATGTCGGAGCCGTCGCCGACCACGACACCCGCGGAGATACGGCCTTCGACCATCGACGTGCCGAGGGTGCCCGCGTTGAAGTTGACGAAGCCCTCGTGCATGACGGTGGTGCCCTCGGCGAGGTGCGCGCCGAGACGGACCCGGTCGGCGTCGGCGATGCGGACGCCCTTGGGGGCCACGTAGTCCGTCATGCGCGGGAACTTGTCCACGGAGGTCACCTGGAGGTGCAGGCCCTCGGCGCGGGCGTTGAGCCGGACCTTCTCCAGGTCGTCGACGGCGACCGGGCCGAGCGAGGTCCAGGCGACGTTGGCGAGGAAGCCGAAGATGCCGTCCAGGCTCTGGCCGTGCGGCTTGACCAGGCGGTGGGAGAGCAGGTGCAGACGCAGATAGACGTCGTGCGCGTCGATGGGCTTCTCGTCGAGCGAGGCGATGACCGTGCGGACCGCGACCACCTCGACGCCGCGGCGGGCGTCGGGGCCGATCGCCGCGGTGGCGCCGCCGCCGAGCAGCTCCGCGGCGCGCTCGGCGGACAGCCGCTCGGTGCCGGACGGGCCGGGCTCGTCGACGAGCTCGGGCGCGGGGAACCAGGTGTCGAGGACGGTGCCGTCGGCGGCGATCGTGGCGAGGCCGGCGGCCACGGCGCCGGTAGTGCGGGGAGCAGTCGTGTCGGTCATGAGGGCAACCTAACCGGCGGACACGGGTCGATGCGAACCGGTGCGCGGACGTCTCACGAACCGGTCGGTATCGTCCGGCCCGAGACGCCCCTCAGCAGCACGAACACCCCGGCGGAACGCGCCTGGAAGACGGACCGTTCCGGCCTCCCGGCCCGTGCCGCTGCGCGGCGGGACATCGCCCGCGTCCGCCACGTCCGGCTCCGAACGCCGTACGCACTCGGGCCCGGTGCTCCTGCCGCCGCCTCGCACCGACGCCCGGCGCAGCTGCTCACTCCTCGGACACCCGCCCACCCCCGCTGCTCACTCCTCGGACACCCGCCCACCCCCGCCCGCCGGACTCCCCGGCGCTCCTGCCAGCACCCGCCCCAGCACCTCCCGCGCGTACGCCTCGTCGTACGGCGCCCCGGTCAGCAGCACCTGGAGGCAGATCCCGTCGACGACCGCCACCAGGGCCCGTGCGGTGACGGGATCCATGTGCCGGGACAGCTGCTCGGCGACGCCCTCGGCCCACTCGGCGGCGACGGGCCGCAGGGCGGGCCGGCGCAGCGCGGCCAGGTACAGCTCGTACTCCAGCTCCACTCCCGTCCGGTCACCGGAGAGCCACTGCCCGATCCAGCCGGCGAGCGCGGCGGCCGGATCGGTCCAGGGGTCGTCGGTGTCACCGCACGAGGCGATCACCTTGGCGAAGCCCTCGTTGGTCTGCCGCAGGGCGGCGACCAGCAGTTCGTCGAGGGTCTTGAAGTGGTACGTCGTGGAGCCGAGCGGCACGTCGGCCTCGGCGGCGGCGGTGCGGTGGCTCAGTCCGGCGATGCCCTTCGCGCCGACGACCCGGATCGCCGCGTCGATGATCCGCTGCCGGCGCTCGGGGTCGTGCCGCCGGGGCATCAGTGCGCACCCCCCAGGTTCAGCACGACGACGCCGAGGATGATCAGCGCGATCCCGGCGGCCTTGGCGACGGTCATCCCCTCCCCCAGGAAGACGATGCCGATCGTGGCGATGGCGGCGGTGCCGACCCCGGCCCAGATGGCGTAGGCCGTGCCCACGGAGACGGTCTTCAGCGTCTGCGCGAGCAGCGTGAAGGAGAGCACGTACCCGAGGAGTGTGAGCAGGGAGGGCCCGATCTTGCTGAACCCGTCGCTGTACTTCATGGCGGTGGTCGCGGCCACCTCGGCGAGGATGGCGCCGGCCAGCAGCAGATATCCCATGTGTACGAGCGTACACAACATCTGTACGGGCGTACACAACAGTGGTACGGACCTGGCGACAACGGCTTGATATCGGCGAGAAACCGCTCTCATCAAACGAGCCACAGCGGTCTCACGTGTGCACTACGGTGTCCTCCCGATCACACACCGGGCCACCACAACCGCGCCGCCGTCAAGGGTGTCCCGCCGGAGGAACCGCGCATGTCAGACGAGAAGTCCCGCCCGCCGCAGGACCGCCCCTGGGAGAGCGGCTGGGCGCCGGACACCAGCCGGGCACCGGGCACGCGACGGCTCTGGCTGGCGGGTGCGCTGGCCCTGGCCACGATCACCGCGTGCGTCACGGCCGTCACCGTGATGGAGAACGAGTCGGAGGAGCCGGCCCGTCGGGCGGCGGAGCCGACCACCCTCGGCAGTTCGGCCCCGGGCGGCCTGATCTCCTTCGCGACGCCCTCCAAGGGCGGCACCGCGACGCCCGGCGCGGACCGCGCCCAGCCGTCCCCCACTCCGGCGGGCAGCACGCCCGGCGGCGCTCCGAGTCCCGAGCCCTCCGCCAGGGCCTCCGAGCCGCCGCCGAAGGCGTCCACCGCCCCTTCCAAGCGCCCCAAGCCCTCGTCCGCCCCCGGGATATCCATCCGCGCGGTCAACTTCCCCGACCGCTACTGGCGGGTGCGCGACGGCTCCGTACGCCTCGACCGGATCGGCTCGGGTTCCGAGCAGCGCCAGGACGCCACCTTCCGGCGCGTCAGGGGCCTCTCCGACCCCTCCTGCCACTCCTTCACCACGTCGGACGGCCGCTACCTGCGCCACCTCGGCTTCGTCCTGGTCGCGAACGCGGACGACGGCTCGTCCCTGTTCCGCGAGGACGCCACGTTCTGCCCCCGCGTCTGGTCCCGGTCGGGGACGCTCTCGCTGGAATCGGTCAACTACCCGGGGCGGTTCCTGCGCCACCGCGACTTCCAGCTCCGGCTGGACCCCTACGAGCACAGTCACCAGTACCACTCGGACGCGTCGTTCCGGATCGTGTCCGGGCTGGGCTGAGCACGCGTGAGGGCGGCACCCGGGAAGGGTGCCGCCCTCACGTACGTCCGACGGATCTCAGACGTTGAACCCGAGCGCCCGAAGCTGCTCCCGCCCATCGTCCGTGATCTTGTCCGGGCCCCACGGCGGCATCCAGACCCAGTTGATGCGCAACTCGTTGACGAGGCCGTCCGTGGCGGACTTGGCCTGGTCCTCGATGACGTCCGTCAGGGGGCAGGCCGCCGACGTGAGGGTCATGTCGACCGTGGCCACGTTCGAGTCGTCGATGTGGATGCCGTAGATCAGGCCGAGGTTGACGACGTCGATGCCCAGCTCGGGGTCGACGACGTCCATCAGGGCCTCGCGGAGTTCCTCCTCCGAGGCCGGCTTCATCTCCACGGTCTCGCTCATGCCGTCGTCTCCTTCTCGGCGTCGGCTCCGCCCAGCACCTGGGCCGTAGCGTCCTTCCAGGCCATCCAGCTCAGCAGGGCGCACTTGACCCGGGCCGGGTACTTCGACACCCCGGCGAACGCGACCGCGTCCTCCAGGATGTCCTCCATCGCGTCGTCGGGCTCGATCTTCCCCTTCGACTGCATCAGCTCCAGGAAGGTCTCCTGGATCCTCCGCGCGTCGGAGAGCTCCTTGCCGACGAGCAGGTCGTTCAGCACGGACGCGCTCGCCTGGCTGATCGAGCAGCCCTGGCCCTCGTACGAGACGTCCTGGATCGTCGTGCCGTCGTACTTCACGCGCAGCGTGATCTCGTCGCCGCACGTCGGGTTGACGTGGTGCACCTCGGCGTCGCCATCCCTCAGACCACGCCCGTGCGGGTTCTTGTAGTGGTCCAGGATGACTTCCTGGTACATGGAGTCCAGTTTCACTGTCTCAGCTCACGCCCTTCAGCCGAAGAAGTTCCGAACGTGCTCCAGGCCGTCGACCAGCGCGTCGATCTCGGCCGGCGTGGAGTACAGATAGAACGACGCTCGCGTGGTCGCAGGAATTCCGTACCGCAGGCAGACCGGCCGCGCGCAGTGGTGGCCGACCCGGACCGCGATGCCCTGCTCGTCGAGGACCTGGCCCACGTCGTGCGGGTGGATGTCGCCGAGGGTGAAGGAGATCGCCGCGCCGCGCTCCTCGGCCGTGGTGGGGCCGATGATGCGCAGGTCGGGGACCTCCAGCAGCCGCTTGACCGCGTACTCGGTCAGGGCGTGCTCGTGGGCGAGGATCTTCTCCATGCCGATCGACTCGAGGTAGTCGATCGCCGCGCCGAGACCGACCGCCTGGGCGATCGGGGGCGTGCCCGCCTCGAACTTGTGGGGAGCCGGCGCGTAGGTCGAGGAGTGCATCGACACGGTCTCGATCATCTCGCCGCCGCCGAGGAACGGCGGCAGGTCCTCCAGCAGTTCCTGGCGGCCCCACAGGACGCCGATGCCGGTCGGGCCGCACATCTTGTGGCCGGTGAAGGCCACGAAGTCGGCCTGCAGGGCCTGCACGTCCAGCGGCATGTGCGGGGCGGCCTGGGAGGCGTCGACGCAGACCAGCGCGCCGACCTCCTGGGCGCGGCGCACGATCGCCTCGACCGGGTTCTGGGTGCCGAGGATGTTGGAGACCAGCACGAAGGAGACGATCTTCGTCTTCTCGGTGATGACCTCGTCGATGTTCGACAGGTCCAGGCGGCCGTCGTCGGTGAGGCCGAACCACTTCAGCTTCGCGCCCGTGCGCTGCGCGAGCAGCTGCCACGGCACGATGTTGGAGTGGTGCTCCATCTCCGTGATGACGATCTCGGTCTCGGAGTCCACGCGGTAGGGCTCGTCGGCCCAGCCCAGCATGTTCGCCACGAGGTTGAGCGACTCGGAGGCGTTCTTGGTGAAGATCACCTCGTCGCGCGAGGGCGCGTTGACGAACGCCGCGACCTTGTCGCGCGCGCCCTCGTACAGCGCCGTGGCCTCCTCGGCGAGCACATGCACACCGCGGTGGACGTTGGCGTTGTAGCGCTCGTAGTACTCACTGAGTGCGTCCAGCACCTGGCGCGGCTTCTGGCTGGTGGCCGCGTTGTCCAGGTACACGAGCTTCCGGCCGTCGTGGACCTGGCGGTCCAGGATGGGGAAGTCCTTGCGGATCGCCTCGGTGTCGAGGAGGCCCGGCAGCTGTGTCACGCGGATGCGCCACCCTTCGTGTAAACCTCGTAGCCCTCGTTCTCCAGCTTGTCGGCGAGCTCGGCGCCGCCGGACTCGACGATGCGGCCGCCGGAGAAGACGTGCACGTGGTCGGGCTTGATGTAGCGGAGGATGCGCGTGTAGTGGGTGATCAGCAGGGTGCCGACCTCGCCCGTCTCGCGCACGCGGTTCACGCCCTCGGACACGACGCGCAGGGCGTCGACGTCCAGGCCGGAGTCGGTCTCGTCGAGGATCGCGACCTTCGGCCGGAGCAGCTCCAGCTGGAGGATCTCGTGGCGCTTCTTCTCACCGCCGGAGAAGCCCTCGTTGACGTTGCGCTCGGCGAAGGCGGGGTCCATGTTGAGGCGCTCCATGGCCTCCTTGACCTCCTTCACCCAGGTGCGCAGCTTGGGGGCCTCGCCGCGGATCGCGGTGGCGGAGGTGCGCAGGAAGTTGGAGACGGAGACACCGGGGACCTCGACCGGGTACTGCATGGCGAGGAACAGGCCGGCGCGGGCGCGCTCGTCGACGGACATCTCCAGGACGTCCTCACCGTCGAGGGTGACGGTGCCGCCGGTGATCGTGTACTTGGGGTGACCCGCGAGGGAGTAGGCGAGGGTCGACTTGCCCGAGCCGTTGGGGCCCATGATGGCGTGCGTCTCGCCCTGCTTCACGGTGAGGTCGACACCCTTGAGGATTTCCTTCGTGCCGTTCTCGACCTCGACGGTGACGTGCAGGTCTCGGATTTCAAGCGTAGCCATGGGTGCCTCAGGACTCCTGGGTGAGGGAGACGAGCACGTCGTCCCCTTCGATCTTTACGGGGTATACGGGGACGGGGCGCGTCGCCGGAAGGGCGTCGGGCTTGCCGGAGCGGAGGTCGAAGCGCGAGCCGTGCAGCCAGCACTCGATGTGGCAGTCGTCGACCTCGCCCTCCGAGAGGGAGACGTTCGCGTGCGAGCAGATGTCGTGGATCGCGAACACCTCCCCCTCGGTCTGCACGATGGACACGGGCGTGCCGTCGAGTTCCACCCGCTTGGGGGTGTCCTCCTCCAGCTCACCCAGTCCGCAGGCGCGTACGAAGGTCATGCGACGGCCGCCTCCAGCTCCTCCTCGATCTTGGCGATCAGGCGCTCCTCGATGTCGGGGAGGCCGATCTGCTGGACCAGCTCGGCGAAGAAGCCGCGGACCACCAGGCGGCGGGCCTCGTGCTCCGGGATGCCGCGGGCCATCAGGTAGAACAGCTGCTCGTCGTCGAAGCGGCCGGTCGCCGAGGCGTGGCCGGCACCGACGATCTCGCCGGTCTCGATCTCCAGGTTGGGTACGGAGTCCACGCGCGCCCCGTCCGTGAGGACCAGGTTGCGGTTCATCTCGTACGTGTCCGTGCCCTCGGCCTTGGCCTCGATGAGCACGTCACCGATCCACACGGCGTGCGCCTGCTCGCCCTGGAGCGCGCCCTTGTAGACGACGTTCGACTTGCAGTGCGGGACGTTGTGGTCGACGAGGAGGCGGTGCTCCTGGTGCTGGCCCTGGTCGGTGAAGTAGAGGCCGAACAGCTCGGCCTCGCCGCCGGGGCCGGCGTACTGCACGCGCGGGTGCAGCCGGACGAGGTCGCCGCCGAAGGTGACGACGACGGACTTGAAGGAGGCGTCGCGGCCGACGAGCGCGTTGTGCTGCGCGACGTGGACGGCCTTGTCGTCCCAGTCCTGCACGGAGACGACGGTGAGCTTGGCGCCGTCGCCGAGCAGGTAGTCGACGTTGGCGGCGAGTACCGCGTCGCCGGTGTGGTCGATGACCACGACGGCCTCGGCGAAGGCGCCCAGCTCGATGACCTGGTGGCCGAAGGCGGTGCCGCCCTCGCCGTGCACCGCGATGCGGATGGGCTCGGTGAGGACGGTCTCCTTGGGGACGGTCACGACCGAGGCCTTCTCGAAGGCCGAGTAGGCCTGCGCGGCGATCCGGTCCACGGGGGTGCCGGCCTTGCCGAGCCGCGCGTCGTCGCGGCCGACGGCCTCGACGGTGACGCCCTCGGGGGCCTGGACCTC
This sequence comes from Streptomyces sp. NPDC044921, assembly GCF_056432865.1. Lineage (NCBI taxonomy): Bacteria > Bacillati > Actinomycetota > Actinomycetes > Kitasatosporales > Streptomycetaceae > Streptomyces > Streptomyces sp. NPDC044921. Next base: position 109,208 of record NZ_JBWKIF010000012.1, on the reverse strand, counting down.
GACCTTCACGCCGTTGCCGGTGGCGACGGCGGTGCCGTCGTGCAGACCGCGCAGGCGCTCCAGCGGGGTGAACCGCCACTCCTCCTCGCGGCCGTGCGGGACGGGGAAGTCCGCGACGTCGAAGGAGGGGGGCGCGCTCATGCGGGTGGCGACGGTCGACTCCGCGGCGACCGCGATCGAGCCCGCGGTGGTCGAACCCACGGGTGGGGGTCCCCCCGCTCGAGCGGAGCCGAGAGTGGGGGAGTTCTGGGCCTCAGCCATGGCTGTCGTAATGCTCTCTTTCCTGGATGGGACGTCTGCTGTCGAGGGGGCGGGTCAGCCGACCGCGCCCTCCATCTGCAGCTCGATCAGCCGGTTGAGCTCCAGCGCGTACTCCATGGGGAGCTCCTTGGCGATGGGCTCGACGAAGCCGCGCACGATCATCGCCATGGCCTCGTCCTCGCTCAGGCCGCGGCTCATCAGGTAGAAGAGCTGGTCCTCGGAGACCTTGGAGACGGTCGCCTCGTGGCCCATGGACACGTCGTCCTCGCGGACGTCCACGTAGGGGTAGGTGTCCGAGCGGGAGATGGTGTCCACCAGCAGCGCGTCGCAGAGCACGTTCGACTTGGAGCCCGGGGCGCCCTCGCCGATCTCGATCAGACCGCGGTAGGAGGTGCGGCCGCCGCCTCGCGCCACCGACTTGGAGACGATGTTCGACGAGGTGTTCGGGGCCATGTGGACCATCTTGGCGCCCGCGTCCTGGTGCTGGCCCTCGCCCGCGAAGGCGATGGACAGGGTCTCGCCCTTGGCGTGCTCGCCCATCAGGTAGACGGCCGGGTACTTCATCGTCACCTTGGAGCCGATGTTGCCGTCGACCCACTCCATGGTCGCGCCCTCGTAGGCGACGGCGCGCTTGGTGACCAGGTTGTAGACGTTGTTCGACCAGTTCTGGATGGTCGTGTAGCGGCAGCGGGCGTTCTTCTTGACGATGATCTCGACGACCGCGGAGTGCAGCGAGTCCGACTTGTAGATCGGGGCGGTGCAGCCCTCGACGTAGTGCACGTAGGCACCCTCGTCGACGATGATCAGGGTCCGCTCGAACTGGCCCATGTTCTCCGTGTTGATGCGGAAGTAGGCCTGTAGCGGGATCTCCACGTGGACGCCCGGCGGCACGTAGATGAAGGAGCCGCCCGACCACACGGCGGTGTTCAGCGCGGCGAACTTGTTGTCACCGGCGGGGATGACGGTCCCGAAGTACTCCTTGAAGAGCTCCGGGTGCTCCTTCAGCGCGGTGTCGGTGTCGAGGAAGATGACGCCCTGCTCCTCCAGGTCCTCGCGGATCTGGTGGTAGACGACCTCCGACTCGTACTGCGCGGCGACACCGGCGACGAGGCGCTGCTTCTCCGCCTCGGGGATGCCGAGCTTGTCGTAGGTGTTCTTGATGTCCTCGGGCAGGTCCTCCCAGGACTCCGCCTGCTTCTCCGTGGAGCGCACGAAGTACTTGATGTTGTCGAAGTCGATGCCGGAGAGGTCCGAGCCCCAGTTCGGCATGGGCTTCTTCTCGAACAGGCGCAGGCCCTTGAGGCGGAGCTTGGTCATCCACTCCGGCTCGCTCTTCTTGGAGGAGATGTCCCGGACGACGTCCTCGCCCAGGCCGCGACGTGCCGACGCACCGGCCTCGTCCCGGTCGGCCCAGCCGTATTCGTACTTGCCCAGGCCCTCGAGCTCAGGGTGGGCAGTCTCCGTGGGGAGAGTCATGCGGGGTTCCTCCCGGCCGTGCTTGCAGATGCGTTGTGGGAAATCTTGGGGATGAACGTCGTGCAGACGCCGTCGCCGTGCGCGATGGTGGCGAGCCGCTGTACGTGCGTACCGAGCAGCTCCGCGAAAAATTCCGTCTCCGCCTCGCACAGCTGCGGGAACTGCTCGGCGACGTGGGCGACCGGGCAGTGGTGCTGGCAGAGCTGTTCACCCTTCTGCGGGTGGGGCGCGCTGCGCGCGGTAGCAGCGTACCCGTCCACGCTCAGGGCCTTGGCCAGCGCTTCGGTCCGCTTCTCGGGCGGGGCGGCCTCGACCGCACGGCGGTAGGCACCCGCCTGGGCGGCGATCCGCGCGCGGGCGAAGGCGGCGATCGCCTCGCCGCCGCCCTCGCGCTCGGCGATCCAGCGCAGCGCGTCCGCCGCGAGCTTGTCGTACGACTGGTCGAAGGCGTCCCGGCCGCAGTCCGTCAGGGCGAACACCTTGGCCGGCCGGCCGCGGGTGCGCGCGCCGTAGACCCGCTGCTCACGGGCCTCCACGACACCGTCGCCCGTGAGGGCGTCGAGGTGCCGGCGCACGGCCGCCTGGGTCAGGCCCAGCCGCTCGGCGAGTTCCGCGACGGTCGAGGGGCCGTGGTCCAGGATGGATCGCGCGACCCGGTTGCGGGTGGACCGCTCCCCGGTCGCGAGCTCCTCCTGCGGGGCCCCCGTGGGGGTCTCCCGAGCCTCGCCGACGTTTTTCACAACGCCATTGTTGCGTAATTCCTCTGGGCCGGGCAAGCCGCCTCCGACCCACCCGACGGTGCCCTGCGTCACTTAGGTATACCTAACGTGACCTGCGGAAACGATCTCTGATCGATCAAAGCGGTGGCATGGTGCAGCCACTTCGGGGAGACTCCCCCACCATGGTCACACCCCCTCCCACCGGCCCACTTGTCACCCGGGACACCCTGCGCGCCCAAGTGCGCGAGCTGGGCGTGCGGCCCGGCGAGACCCTCCTCGTGCACTCCTCGCTCAGCGCCCTCGGCTGGGTCAACGGCGGAGCCGTCGCGGTGGTGCGGGGACTGCTCGACGCGCTCGGCCCGGAGGGCACGCTGGTCGTTCCCACGCAGACCGGCGACCTGTCCGACCCGGCTCTGTGGAGCAACCCGCCCGTGCCCCCCGCGTGGTGGGCGGACATCCGCGCCACGATGCCCGCCTACGACCCGCGCATCACGCCCAGCCGCGGCGTCGGCGTCGTCCCCGAGACCGTGCGCACCTGGCCCGGCGCCCTGCGCAGCGCGCATCCGCAGACCTCGTTCGCGGCGCTCGGCCCGCGCGCGGCGGAGATCGTCGGCGGACACGCGCCCGACTGCCGGCTGGGCGAGCGCAGCCCGCTGGCGAAGCTGGAGGCGATGGACGCCCGGGTCCTGCTGCTCGGCGCCGGCTACGCCTCCTGCACGAGCTTCCACCTCGCCGAGTACCGGATCCCGTCCCCGCGCGTGGCGGTGGGCCGTCCGGGCCCGGACGGCTGGGAGACCGTGACCGAGGTGTCCATCAGCTCGGACCGTTTCGACGAGCTGGGCTACGACTTCGAGCGGGACCGACCCGTCGTGCGCGGCAAGGTCGGGGCGGCCGAGGCACGGTTGTTCCCGGTGAGGGACGCGGTGGAATACGCCGAGCGGTGGCTGGCGACGCACCGGCCGCGCGAGGAGGAGTAGCCGCACCCGCCGCTTGGGGCCCCCGCGCGCCTACCTAGACTCTGGAGTCATGCGAAGCGAGCCCGTGGTCCAGGTCCAGGCCCTGGTGAAGCGGTACGGCACGAAGACCGCGGTGGACGGGCTGGACCTGGTGGCCCACCGGGGCGTGACCGCCGTGCTCGGACCCAACGGGGCGGGCAAGACGACCACGGTCGAGACCTGCGAGGGGTACCGGAAGCCGGACTCCGGCACGGTGCGCGTCCTGGGCCTCGACCCGGTCCGGCAGTCCGGGGACCTGCGCCCCCGGATCGGCGTGATGCTCCAGTCCGGCGGCGTCTACTCGGGCTCCCGCGCCGACGAGATGCTCCGGCACGTGGCGAAGCTGCACGCCCACCCCCTGGACGTGGACGCCCTCGTCGAACGCCTCGGCCTCGGCTCGTGCGGCCGTACGGCCTACCGGCGGCTGTCGGGCGGGCAGCAGCAGCGGCTCGCCCTGGCCATGGCCGTGGTCGGGCGCCCCGAGCTGGTGTTCCTGGACGAACCGACCGCCGGCCTCGACCCGCAGGCCCGCCGCGCCACCTGGGACCTGGTCCGGGACCTGCGCGCCGACGGCGTCTCCGTGATCCTCACCACGCACTACATGGACGAGGCCGAGCAGCTCGCCGACGACGTGGCGATCATCGACGCCGGCCGGGTCATCGCCCAGGGCTCCCCGGAGGAGCTGTGCCGGGGCGGCGCCGAGAACACCCTCCGCTTCACCGGCCGGCCCGGCCTCGACGTGGGGTCGCTGCTGAAGGCCCTGCCCGCCGACTGCACGGCCGCCGAACTGACGCCGGGCTCCTACCGGGTCGTCGGCAAGGTCGACCCCCAACTGCTCGCGACGGTCACCTCCTGGTGCGCCCAGCACGGCGTGATGCCGGAGCGGATCTCGGTGGAGCGGCACACCCTGGAGGACGTCTTCTTGGAGCTCACCGGCAAGGAGCTGCGCTCATGACCGCCCCCGGCACCGGGACGTACACGCCGAGGCCCGGCGCGGCCCCGCTCCCCCGCATGATCACGGCGCAGGCCCTGCTCGAGACGAAGATGCTGCTGCGCAACGGCGAGCAGCTGCTGCTGACCGTCGTCATCCCGACGCTGCTGCTGCTCCTCTTCAGCACCGTGGACATCGTCGACACGGGCTCGGGGAGGGCGGTCGACTTCCTCGCCCCGGGCGTCCTCGCGCTGGCGGTGATGTCGACGGCGTTCACCGGCCAGGCGATCGCGACCGGCTTCGAGCGGCGCTACGGCGTCCTGAAGCGGCTCGCCTCCTCGCCCCTGCCCCGCTGGGGCCTGATGACGGCGAAGACACTGTCCGTGCTGGTCACCGAGGTGCTCCAGGTGATCCTGCTGACGGTGATCGCCTTCGCGCTCGGCTGGTCGCCGCACGGCAACCCGCTCACCGTGCTGCTCCTGCTCGTCCTCGGCACGGCGGCCTTCTCCGGCCTCGGGCTGCTGATGGCCGGGACGCTGAAGGCCGAGGCGACGCTGGCCGCGGCGAACCTGGTGTTCCTGCTGCTGCTCGTCGGCGGCGGGGTCGTCGTCCCGCTCGACAGGTTCCCGGACGGCGCGCAGGACGTGCTGGGCCTGCTGCCCATCGCGGCGCTCTCGGACGGCCTGCGGGACGTCCTCCAGCACGGCGCCGGGACGCCCTGGGCGGACCTGGGGATCCTCGCGGCCTGGGCGGTCGCCGCCCTGGCCGCCGCCGGGGCGTTCTTCCGCTGGGAGTGAGGCCATGACCGACCCTCGTGAAAGCGTGCACAAGCGGCCGCCTACGATGGGACGCGTGCCAAACGTGACCCGTGCCGACGCCCTGGCGGCCCTGCGGAACCCGCTCGCCTTCATCGCCGCACGCTGGACGCCGGAACCCCGGACCGTCCGGCGCGCGACCCTGTCCGCACTCGTGATGTCGGTGCTCATCGTCGTCACCGGCGGAGCCGTCCGGCTGACCGGCTCGGGCCTGGGCTGTCCGACCTGGCCGAAGTGCACCGACGACTCGCTCACCTCGACCGCCGAGATGGGCGTGCACGGGGCCATCGAGTTCGGCAACCGCATGCTGACGTACGTGCTGTGCGCCGCCGTCGGCTGGGCCATCATCGCCGCGCGCTCGCGGAAGCCGTTCCGGCGCGGCCTGGTGCGGCTGGGCTGGGCGCAGTTCTGGATCGTGATGAGCAACGCGGTGCTCGGCGGCATCGTGGTGCTGGTCGGCCTGAACCCGTACACGGTCGCGGCGCACTTCGTGGCGACGTCGGCGCTGATCGCGGTGGCCACGGTGATGTGGCAGCGCGTCGGCGAGGGCGACGGGCGGCCGCGCCCGCTGGTCGGCAAGGCCGTGCGGCAGCTGGTGTGGTTCCTGGTCGCCGCGGCCGTGCTGCTCATCCTGGTCGGCACGGTCGTCACCGGCGCGGGCCCGCACGCCGGCGACTCCAGCGAGGTCGAGCGGATGCCGGTCGACTGGGAGACGGTGAGCAAGCTGCACGCCGTACTGGCGTGGATCGTGGTGACGCTGACCTTCGCCCTGTGGTTCGTCCTCAAGGCCGTCGACGCGCCCAGGGACCCGCTGCACCGCACCCGCGAGCTGTTCCTGATCCTGCTCGCCCAGGGCGCCATCGGTTACGTGCAGTACTTCACCGACCTGCCCGAGATCCTGGTCGGCCTGCACATGTTCGGCTCGGCCGTGATGTGGATCTGGGTGCTGCGGGTGGTGCTGTCGCTGCGCGAACGCCCGGAGGTCCTGGCCGACGTACCGGCTCCCGCCGGCGAGGCCACCCTCACCAAGGCCTAGGCGCGGTCCGGCCCGCGGGGCGGCGGCGCCGCTCACCCGCCCTGGCCGAGCCCGTACACCCGGTACGCGTTGGCCGAGGCCAGCATGGTCGCCACGCGCTGCGCGTCGCTCAGGGACCAGGCGCCCTCCGCGACCCAGGTGCCCAGCACCCGGCCGAGCGCCTCGCGGAACAGCCCGGCGCCCACCACGTGCAGCTCCGGCAGCCCCTGGGCGCCGGTGGAGAAGAGGATCTTGCCGAAGGGGGCCAGCTCCAGGATCTCCGCCAGGACGGCCGCGGCCCGGGCGCCGGTGCGGACCAGGGCGGCGCCGGAGTCGACGTGGACGTGCGGGAAGACCGCGGCGAGGTGGGCGGCGTGCCGGTGGTAGGGGTAGGCGTGCAGCAGCACGAGGTCCGTGCCGAGCCCGGCGGTGGCCCGGACGAAGTCCGTCAGCAGCACCGGGTCCGTACGGTCGATGCGCAGGCCGGGGGCGCCGAGCCCCGCGTGCAGCTGGAGCGGCCGCCCCGAGGCGACCGCGCTCCACAGCAGGTGCCGCAGCAGCACGGGATCGCTCAGCTCCCCGCCGACGCCGCGCCCAGCGAGCCAGCGGCCGGCGGCCCCCCGCACCTCCCCGGGCCCGGGCGGCTCGGGCGCCAGCGCGAGGCCGTGCCGTACGCCGGCGACGGAGGTGAAGGCGACGGCGTGCGCGGCGGCAGCGTGGACGGACTCGGCGAGGTTGGCGAGGAAGGACTCGACGGTCCCGGAGGTGTCGGCGACCTGCTCCGCGAGGAGCTCCAGCCGGACGATCTCATGGGCCTCGGCGGCCGCGGCGGAGGCCAGCTCGCCGGGTTCGGTGAGGTCGCCGGGGAGGCCGGAGTCGACCAGGTAGGTGGTGATGCCGCTGCCGCGCAGGAGTCTGCGGCCGGATTCCAGTACGCCGAGTTCGCGGCGGCGGGCCAGGTAGCGGGCCGGGGCGCAGTGCGGCTCCAGGCCGAGCAGGGGCGGGCACCAGCGTCTGACGGCGAAGCCGGTCTGGGTGTCGAAGAGGGTGGTGCCGGGGGCGGGCGGGCCCTCCGTGCGCGCGAGGTGGGCCTCGAAGGTGCCGAGACCCAGCTCCGTGCGGAGTACTCCGTGGCAGTACTGGTCCACTAGGGACGGCGTTTCGATCATCCGGGCTCCCCCGTGTGGACCCTGTTGTTCCTGAGGGTCTTAACGGGTGAACCGGGCCGAGGTCGCGGGGCCGTCGCGGGAGAGCCGGTGGGTGGGGCGGGTGCGGGACCGTTGTGGCTGGTCGCGCCCACGCGGCGGAGCCGTATGCCGGTACAGACCCGCGCCCCGGGGGAGACGGGTCAGTCGTTCTTCGGGCCGCCGACCTGGATCCCCGCCATGCGCGACCACTCGTAGCGGCCCGTCCTGACCTTCGCCGCGAACTCGCCGTCGAAGGACTCGTGGCGGGTGATGCCCGCCTTCTCCACGGCCTTCTCGGCGATCTCGAAGGACGGGGCGACCAGGTCGCCCCAGTTGCCGTCCTCGCCGACCAGGACGATGCGGGCGCCGCGCTCGCCGAGGTAGGCGACCTGGCCCTCGGCGCCGCCGTGGGCCTTGGAGAAGGAGCTGATCTGCTGGGCCAGCCGGGCGGCCTTGCGCTCGGCCTTCGGGTCTGCCTGCTGCGTCTCTGCCATGACCAGGATGCTACTCACGAGTAGATCCACTCGCGAGGGCGGGGCGGTGTGACGTACGTCAGGGCGTCAGCGCAGGAACGGGTCGACCGCGACGGCCACGAACAGCAGCGACACGTACGTGATCGACCAGTGGAACAGGCGCATCTCCTTCAGCTTCGCGCCCGTCACCTCCGCCTTCGCGCGGTTCTGCAGGCCGTGCGCCTCCCACAGCCAGAAGCCGCCCGCCAGCAGGGCGACCGCCGTGTAGAACCAGCCGGTGTAGCCGAGCGGGGTCAGCAGCAGGGAGACGGCGACCATGACCCAGCTGTAGATCACGATCTGCTTGGCGACGACCTTGTTGGAGGCGACCACCGGCAGCATCGGCACGCCCACGCGCGCGTAGTCCTCCTTGACCTTCATGGACAGCGGCCAGTAGTGCGGCGGCGTCCAGAAGAACATCACGAGGAACAGGATGACCGGCGCCCAGGACATCGAGTTCGTGACCGAGGACCAGCCGATCAGCACCGGCAGGCAGCCGGCGATACCGCCCCACACGATGTTCTGCGAGGTGCGGCGCTTGAGGATCATCGTGTAGACGACCACGTAGAACAGCAGCGCGCCGAGGGAGAGCCAGGCGCTCAGCCAGTTCACGGTGAGGCCGAACAGCAGGGTGGACGTGATCGCCAGGGTGATGCCGAAGGCGAGGCACTCGCGCGGGCTGACCATGCCGGTGACCAGCGGGCGCTGCGAGGTGCGGTCCATCAGCGCGTCGATGTCGCGGTCGATGTACATGTTGAGGGCGTTGGCGCCGCCCGCGGACATGTACCCGCCGACGCAGGTGAGCAGCACCAGCGTCAGGTCGGGCACGCCCTGCTGCGCCAGGAACATCACCGGCACCGTGGTGATCAGCAGCAGTTCGATGATCCGCGGCTTGGTGAGAGCCACGAACGCCATGACACGGGCCCCGAACGGCCGGTGGGCCGGGCTCTGGTCCGTCCCGAGCAGACCCGCTGGACGGGATTCAACGGCCGTCACGCACACCCCTACAGAGACATCCCAGCAAGCCTCAGCCGTGTGAAGTCGCGGTAAAGGCTCGCGCGTACCACGCCACTTTAGACGTTGCCCAGACTCGGACATTCGCGGGGGTCGCCTCGTGTTGGAGGGCGGCTTCCGACGGGCGGCCGGGAGCTCGATTGAGCACCCGGATGAGCGGCTCCGTATTCACCTGTCGAACGCGGTGCGGCCCAGCCAGGAGGCGGATCGGAATGAGGCCCTGCACTCTGGAGTGACTCGGAAGAACGCACGTCCCACGGGGGTAGGCTCGGCTGCGGCCGGTGGGCGCCCCGAGACACCGGCATCCGACATGTGGAGAGGAGCCCTGACCCAGGGTGAGCATCAAGCCGACCACCACAGACCTCGAGTGGACCGAGTTGGACCAGCGGGCCGTCGACACCGCGCGTGTCCTGGCCGCCGACGCCGTACAGAAGGTCGGCAACGGCCATCCCGGTACGGCGATGAGCCTGGCGCCTGCCGCCTACACCCTCTTCCAGAAGGTGATGCGGCACGACCCGGCGGACGCCGACTGGGTCGGGCGGGACCGCTTCGTGCTGTCCGCCGGCCACTCGTCCCTGACCCTCTACACCCAGCTCTACCTGGCCGGCTTCGGCCTGGAGCTGGACGACCTGAAGTCCTTCCGCACCTGGGGCTCGAAGACCCCCGGCCACCCCGAGTACGGGCACACGACCGGCGTGGAGACCACGACCGGCCCGCTCGGCCAGGGCGTCGCCAACGCGGTGGGCATGGCGATGGCCGCCCGCTACGAGCGCGGCCTGTTCGACCCGGAGGCCCCGGAGGGCGAGTCGCCCTTCGACCACTTCGTCTACTGCATCGCCGGTGACGGCTGCCTCCAGGAGGGCATCTCCGCCGAGGCGTCCTCGCTGGCCGGCCACCAGAAGCTCGGCAACCTGATCCTGCTGTGGGACGACAACCACATCTCGATCGAGGGCGACACCGAGACGGCCGTCTCCGAGGACACCGTCAAGCGCTACGAGGCCTACGGCTGGCACGTGCAGCGGGTGCAGCCCCAGGAGAACGGCGACCTGGACCCGGCCGCGATCTACGAGGCGATCCAGCGGGCCAAGGCCGTCACGGACCGGCCGTCGTTCATCGCGATGCGCTCGATCATCGCCTGGCCGGCCCCGAACGCGCAGAACACCGAGGCCGCGCACGGCTCGGCGCTCGGCGACGACGAGGTCGCGGCCACCAAGCGCGTCCTGGGCTTCGACCCGGAGCGGTCCTTCGAGGTCTCCGACGAGGTCATCGCGCACACCCGCAAGGCGCTGGAGCGGGGCCAGGCGGCCCGCGCGGTGTGGGAGAAGGCGTACCAGCAGTGGCGCGACAACAACCCCGAGCGCGCCGCCGAGTACGACCGCGTCGCCAAGGGTGAGCTGCCCGAGGGCTGGGAGGAGAAGATCCCGGTCTTCGAGGTCGGCAAGGGCGTCGCCACGCGCGCCGCCTCCGGCAAGGTCCTCCAGGCGCTCGGCGCCGTCATCCCCGAGCTGTGGGGCGGCTCGGCCGACCTGGCGGGCTCGAACAACACCACGATCGACAAGACCAGCTCCTTCCTCCCGGCGGACAACCCGCTGCCGGAGGCGGACCCGTACGGCCGCACGATCCACTTCGGCATCCGTGAGCACGCGATGGCCGCCGAGATGAACGGCATCGCGCTGCACGGCAACACCCGCATCTACGGCGGCACCTTCCTGGTGTTCTCCGACTACATGCGCAACGCCGTGCGGCTGTCGGCGCTGATGCACCTGCCGGTGACGTACGTGTGGACGCACGACTCCATCGGCCTCGGCGAGGACGGCCCGACGCACCAGCCGGTCGAGCACCTCGCCTCGCTGCGCGCCATCCCCGGCCTGAACATCGTGCGCCCGGCCGACGCCAACGAGACGGCCATCGCCTGGCGCGAGATCCTGCGCCGCTGGACGAAGGAGTTCGGCAAGGGCCAGCCGCACGGCCTGGCGCTGACCCGGCAGGGCGTGCCGACCTACGAGCCCAACGACGACGCGGCCAAGGGCGGTTACGTCCTGTTCGAGGCCGAGGGCGGTGAGCCGGAGGTCATCCTGATCGCCACCGGCTCGGAGGTGCACGTCGCCGTCGAGGCGCGCGAGCAGCTCCAGGGCGCCGGCGTGCCCACGCGCGTGGTGTCGATGCCGTCCGTGGAGTGGTTCGAGCAGCAGGACCAGGGGTACCGGGACAGCGTCCTGCCGCCGTCCGTCCGGGCGCGTGTCGCGGTGGAGGCCGGTGTCGGTCTCACCTGGCACAAGTACGTGGGGGACGCCGGCCGCATCGTTTCCCTGGAGCACTTCGGTGCGTCGGCCGACGGCAAGGTCCTCTTCCGGGAGTTCGGCTTCACTGCCGAGAACGTGGCCGCCGCCGCGCGGGAATCGATCGCCGCAGCCCAGCGCTGACGCTCATATACGACACGTAGGAGATGGAATTTCCATGACAGACGCACTCAAGCGCCTCTCCGAGGAAGGCGTGGCGATCTGGCTGGACGACCTGTCGCGCAAGCGGATCACGTCCGGCAACCTCGCCGAGCTGATCGACCAGCAGCACGTCGTGGGCGTCACCACCAACCCGTCGATCTTCCAGAAGGCGATCTCCCAGGGCGACGGCTACGACACGCAGCTGACCGACCTGGCCGCCCGTGAGGTCACCGTCGAAGAGGCCATCCGCATGATCACCACGGCGGACGTCCGCGACGCCGCCGACGTGCTGCGCCCCGTCTTCGACGCCACCGGCGGCCAGGACGGCCGGGTGTCGATCGAGGTCGACCCGCGCCTGGCGCACAACACCCGGGCCACGGTCGCCGAGGCCAAGCAGCTCGCGTGGCTGGTGGACCGGCCCAACACCCTCATCAAGATCCCGGCGACCGAGGCCGGCATCCCGGCGATCGCCGAGACCATCGGCCTGGGCATCAGCGTCAACGTCACGCTGATCTTCTCCCTGGAGCGCTACCGCAAGGTGATGGACGCGTTCCTGACCGGCCTGGAGAAGGCCAAGGAGCGCGGCCTGGACCTGTCGCAGATCCACTCCGTGGCGTCCTTCTTCGTCTCCCGCGTGGACACGGAGATCGACAAGCGGATCGACGCGCTGGGCACCGACGAGGCCAAGGCGCTGCGCGGCAAGGCCGCCGTCGCCAACGCCCGCCTCGCCTACCAGGCGTACGAGGAGGTCTTCTCCTCGGACCGCTGGAACGCCCTGGAGAAGGCCGGCGCCAACAAGCAGCGTCCGCTGTGGGCGTCGACCGGCGTGAAGGACAAGGCGTACAGCGACACCATGTACGTCACCGAGCTGGTCGCGCCGAACACGGTGAACACCATGCCCGAGGCGACCCTGTTCGCCACCGAGGACCACGGCGAGATCACCGGCAACACCGTCGCCGGCACCTACGAGCAGGCCCGTGCCGACCTCGACGCCGTCGAGCGGCTGGGGATCAAGTACGACGAGGTCGTCCAGCTGCTGGAGAAGGAGGGCGTCGAGAAGTTCGAGGACTCCTGGAACGACCTGCTGAAGTCGACCGAGGCCGAGCTGAAGCGCCTCGCCCCCTCGGAGGGCTGAACAGGTGTCGAGCAGCAATCCGCTGCGTGACCCCGCGGACCGACGGCTCCCGCGCATCGCGGGGCCGTCGGGCCTGGTCATCTTCGGCGTCACGGGCGACCTGTCCCGCAAGAAGCTCATGCCCGCCGTGTACGACCTGGCCAACCGGGGCCTGCTGCCGCCGGGCTTCTCGCTGGTCGGCTTCGCCCGCCGCGAGTGGGCGCACGAGGACTTCGCGCAGGAGGTGCACGACGCGGTCAAGGAGCACGCCCGCACGCCCTTCCGCGAGGAGGTCTGGCAGCAGCTCATCCAGGGCATGCGGTTCGTGCAGGGCACGTTCGACGACGACGACGCGTTCGAGCGGCTGCGCTCCACGATCGAGGAGCTGGACAAGGCCCAGGGCACGGGCGGCAACTTCGCCTTCTACCTCTCCGTGCCGCCGAAGTCCTTCCCGGTGGTCATCCAGCAGCTGAAGAAGCACGGGCTGGCGGACCAGACCGGCGGTTCCTGGCGGCGCGCGGTGATCGAGAAGCCGTTCGGCCACAACCTGAAGTCGGCCGAGGAACTCAACAAGGTCGTCCACGAGGTCTTCGCCCCGGACCAGGTCTTCCGCATCGACCACTACCTGGGCAAGGAGACCGTCCAGAACATCCTGGCGCTGCGCTTCGCCAACACGATGTTCGAACCGATCTGGAACCGGTCCTTCGTCGACCACGTGCAGATCACCATGGCCGAGGACATCGGCATCGGCGGCCGGGCCGGCTACTACGACGGCATCGGCGCCGCCCGGGACGTCATCCAGAACCACCTGCTCCAGCTCATGGCGCTCACCGCGATGGAGGAGCCGGCCTCCTTCGACGCGGACGCGCTGGCCGCCGAGAAGACCAAGGTGCTCGGAGCCGTGCGGCTGCCGCAGGACCTGGGCCGCGACACCGTGCGCGCCCAGTACGCGGCCGGCTGGCAGGGCGGCACCAAGGTGCGCGGCTACCTGGAGGAGGACGGCATCGACGCCTCCTCCAAGACCGACACCTACGCCGCGGTCAAGCTGGAGATCGACAACCGCCGCTGGGCGGGCGTCCCCTTCTACCTGCGCACGGGCAAGCGGCTCGGGCGCCGGGTGACGGAGATCGCGGTCGTCTTCCAGCGGGCCCCGCACTCCCCCTTCGACTCCACCGCCACCGAGGAGCTCGGCTCCAACGCGATCGTCATCCGCGTCCAGCCGGACGAGGGCGTCACGGTCCGCTTCGGCTCCAAGGTGCCCGGCACGTCGATGGAGATCCGGGACGTGTCGATGGACTTCGCGTACGGCGAGTCCTTCACGGAGTCCAGCCCGGAGGCGTACGAGCGGCTCATCCTGGACGTCCTGCTCGGTGACTCGAACCTCTTCCCGCGCACCGAGGAGGTCGAGCTGTCCTGGAAGATCCTCGACCCGATCGAGGAGTACTGGGACACCAACGGCAAGCCCGCCCAGTACCCGGCCGGTACCTGGGGGCCCGTCGAGGCGGACGAAATGCTCGAGCGACACGGACGGAGCTGGCGCCGGCCATGAAGACAGACCTGACCGACACCACGGCCAGCAAGATCAACAAGGCTCTGGTGCAGGGCCGCCGGGCGATCGGCACCCCCGCGGTCGGCATGGTGCTCACGCTGGTCATCGTGACGGACGAGGAGAACGCCTACGACGCGCTGAAGGCCGCGAGCGACGCCGCGCACGAGCACCCCTCGCGCACGCTGGTGGTCATCAAGCGCGTCTCCCGCTCGCCCCGCGACCGCACGCAGTCCCGCCTCGACGCGGAGGTCCGGGTCGGCGCGGACGCCGGCACGGGCGAGACGGTGGTGCTGCGGCTGTACGGCGAGGTCGCCGAACACGCCCAGTCGGTGGTGCTGCCGCTGCTGCTGCCGGACGCCCCGGTGGTGGTCTGGTGGCCGGTGAACGCCCCGCTCGACCCGGCGAAGGATCCCCTCGGGGCCCTCGGGCAGCGCCGCGTCACCGACACCTACGCCTCCGAGCAGCCGGTGCGGGACCTGGCCACCCGGGCGGGGACGTACACCCCCGGTGACACGGACCTGTCCTGGACGCGCATCACGCCCTGGCGCTCGATGCTGGCGGCGGCGCTCGACCAGGTCACCTGCGAGGTGAAGGCCGTCGAGGTGGAGGGCGAGGAGTTCAACCCGAGCTGCGAGCTGCTGGCGATGTGGCTCGCGGACCGGCTGGACGTGCCCGTGAAGCGGTCCCTGTCCGGCGGCCCGGGTCTGACCGCGGTCCGCATGGACACCACCTGCGGCCCGATCCACCTGGACCGCGCCGACGGCTCCCTGGCGACGCTCTCCATCGAGGGCCAGCCCGCCCGTGCGGTGGCGCTCAAGCGCCGCGACACGGCCGAGCTGATCGCGGAGGAGCTGCGGCGGCTGGACCCGGACGACACGTACGCGTCGGCGCTGCGGTACGGGGTGGACCGGCTGAAGGCTTCGGGCCCGGTGCCCAAAAGTGACGGGCGGGCCCGGCTCGCCCGCCCCGCTCCCGTCGAGGCGGCTGCGAAAGCTCCCGCCGCGCAGGCGACGGCGCAGGCACCGGTGAGGCAGGAGCCGCCCACGCCGGAACCGGTCCGGAAGGCGGAGGCGAAGTGAGTACGGCACCGCAGCTGGTCGTCCACCGGGACAAGGAGCTGATGGCGCAGGCCGCGGCGGCCCGGCTGATCACCCGGATCGTGGACGCCCAGGCCTCCCGGGGCTCGGCGTCGGTGGTCCTGACGGGCGGCCGCAACGGCAACGGCCTGCTGGCCGCCCTGGCCGCGGCGCCCGCCCGGGACGCCGTCGACTGGGGTCGCCTGGACCTGTGGTGGGGCGACGAGCGCTTCCTGCCCGAGGGCGACCCGGACCGCAACGTCACGCAGGCCCGCGAGGCGCTGCTGGACGCGGTGCCGCTCGACCCGAAGCGGGTGCACGCGATGCCCGCGTCGGACGGGCCGCACGGCGACGACGTGGACGCGGCGGCCGCCGCGTACGCGGAGGAACTGGCGGCCGCGGCCGGCCCGGAGAACCACGGGCCCGTCCCCGCCTTCGACGTGCTGATGCTGGGCGTCGGCCCGGACACGCATGTCGCGTCGCTGTTCCCGGAGCTGCCGGCGGTCCGGGAGACCGACCGCACGGTGGTCGGCGTGCGCGGCGCGCCGAAACCGCCGCCGACGCGGGTGACGCTGACGCTGCCCGCGATCCGGGCGGCGCGGGAGGTCTGGCTGCTGGCCGCGGGCGAGGACAAGGCGCAGGCGGCGGCCGTCGCCCTGTCGGGCGCGGGCGAGGTGCAGGCACCGGCGGCGGGGGCGTACGGCCGCAGCCGGACGCTGTGGCTGCTGGACGCGGCGGCGGCTTCGGAGCTGCCGCGGTCGCTGTACCCGCCGGTGTCCGCCTGACCGCGCGCACGCCGACCGGCTTCTTCGCCGCAGCGGCCGGAACCCCTGTTCGCGGGGGTTCCGGCCGCTGCGGCGTTGCCGGGCTCAGTCGCCGTCCAGCACCCGCGCCGTGAAGGCGGCCAGGTCCGCGCGGAGCCGCTCACGCGTCACGTGCTCCCGGTCGGTGAGGTGGTCGACCAGGTCCGCGCGGACCGCGGCCAGCAGGGCGTGGGCGGTGAATCCCGCGTCCGTGAAGCCCGGGAGCCGTGCCAGGACGTCCCGGAGCGTGCCGTGCCACCAGTCGTAGTGGGCGGCGCGGTACGGGCTGTCGCTTCCCGTGCCCTCCAGGGCCAGGGACAGGTGCCGGTGGTCGAGCTTGAAGCACAGCAGGGCGTCGAGCAGGGCCGGGACGCGTTCGGCGGGAGGCGTGGCGGGTCCGAGGGGGTGGGGGCCCTCGGCCACGGCGTGGCGGATCGGCTCCAGCCGGGACTCGTAGAGCGCGCGGATCAGGCCCGTGCGGTCGCCGAACCCGCGGAAGAGGGTGCCCTTGCCGACGCCCGCCGCGGCGGCGATGTCGGCCATGGTGACGTCCTCGGGACTCGCGCACGCGGCGAAGAGCCGGTCGGCCGCGGCCAGGACGGACTCGCGGTTGCGCAGGGCGTCCGCGCGGGGTTTGCGTTCGGGCACGGGATTCCTCCGTCTCTCTGCGACCCGTAAGCGGACTCCGGGTCCGCATCTTGCACAACCGGACCGCGAGTCCGTATTCTCTTCTAAGCGGACCAGCGGTCCGTATCGTAACGGAGGGATTCCCATGACTGCATCCACGGCTTCATCCACCGCACCGGCCGACGTGTTCCGCCACGGCCTGCGACTGCTGCTCGACAAGGACATCTCCGGCTGGATCGAACTCTGGGACGACGACGGCGTGATGGAGTTCCCGTTCGCGCCCGAGGGATGGCCGAGGCGGCTGGAGGGCAAGGCCGCCGTCCTCGACTACATGCGCGACTACCCCGACCACATCGACCTGCGGGCGATCCCCGACCTGACGGTCCACCGGACCGACGACCCGGCGACCGTCGTGGTGGAGATGCGCGCGGTGGGGCGGCTGGTCAGGAGCGGGGCGCCTTACGACATGACGTACGTCGCCGTGGTGACCGTCTCCGACGGCCGTTTCACCCACTACCGCGACTACTGGAACCCGCTCGCCCTGCCCCAGGACGGCACGGCCGGCTTCGCGGGGAGCGCCCGGTGAGCGCCGCCACCCTCGTCATCGGCGCCACCGGCACGACCGGCGGACGCGTGGCCCGGCTGCTCACCGCGCGGGGGCGTCGGGTGCGGGCCGCGAGCCGCCGCGCGACTCCGGTCTCCGGTGCCGAAGCGGTCCGTTTCGACTGGTACGACCCGGGGACGTTCGAGGAGGCGCTGCGGGGAGCGGACCGGGTCTACCTGGTCCCGCCGGTCGGGGACCCCGACCCCGCCGCCGTCATGCTGCCGTTCCTGGAACGGGCCCGCGCGTCGGGGGTGGACCGGGCCGTGCTGCTCGGTTCCTCGGCGATCCCCTCCGGGGGCCCGGCCGTCGGACAGGTGCAGCAGGCCCTGCCCGGCCTGTTCGGGACGTGGGCGGTCCTGCGGCCCTCGTGGTTCATGCAGAACCTCACCGGCGACCACGAGCACGCCCGCAGCATCCGGGATGAGGGAGTCGTGCGCACCGCGACGGACGGGGGACGGGTGGCCTTCGTGGACGCCGACGACATCGCCGCCGTCGCCGCGCGGGCGCTGACCGCCGACCGGGACGCGGGCGGCGATCTGGTCATCACCGGCCCCGAGGCACTGAGTTACGACGAGGCCGCCGCCGTCATCAGCGAGGTCACGGGCCGCCCCGTGACCCACCGGCGGCTGACCTTCGAGGAGCTGCGCGACCGGCTGGCGCGGTTCCTCCCGCCGGATTTCGCCGCGGTCCTCGCCGGGTTGGACCGATCCATCGCCGAGGGGGCCGAGGACCGCGTCACCGACACGGTGCAACGCCTCACCGGCCGCCCACCGCGCACCCTGCGCGCCCATGTGGAGCGCGCCATGGCGGCGGCGGACGGCTAGCGGGCCGGGGCGGCGGGCTACTTCACGGAGCCCGCCATCACCCCCTGCACGAAGTGCCGCTGGAACGCGAAGAACACCACGACCGGGACGACCAGGGACAGGAACGCGCCGGGGGCCAGGACGTCGATGTTGCTGCCGAACTGGCGTATCTGGGACTGCAGTTCCACGGTCAGCGGCTGCGCGGAGCTGTCCGCGAAGAGCAGCGCCACCAGCATGTCGTTCCACACCCACAGGAACTGGAAGATGGCCAGGGAGGCGATCGCCGGGCGGCCCACGGGCAGCACCAGGCGTGTGAAGATGCGCCACTCGCTGCCGCCGTCCATCCGGGCCGCCTCCAGCATCTCCTTCGGCATCTCGGCGAAGTAGTTGCGCAGCAGGAACACCGCGAACGGCAGGCCGTAGGCGACGTGGAAGAGGACGACCCCGGGGATCGTGCCGAACAGGCCGAGCTGCCCGAAGAGTTTGGCGACCGGCAGCAGGCCGATCTGCACGGGCACAACCAGCAGCGCGACGACGACCAGGAAGATCGTCTCCCGCCCGGGGAAGTCCAGCCACGCGAACGCGTACCCGGCGAGCGCCGCGACGACCACGACCAGCACCGTCGTCGGCACCGAGATCAGCACCGTGTTCCAGAACGCCCGCGTGATGCCGGCGTTCTGCAGCAGCGCCGAGTAGTTGTCGAAGGAGAGCTGCCCGGGGCTGGTGAACACCGTCCACCAGCCGCCCTTCGCCGTGTCCTCGGCGGACCGCAGCGAGGACAGGAACAGCCCGGCCAGCGGTGTCATCCACACCAGCCCCACCACGACGAGGAAGGCCTGGACGACGCCGTTGCCCAGGGAGCACCGTACCGCGTTCATCGCTGACTCCTTCGGAAGCGGCGGACGTTGAAGACCATGGCGGGGACGACCAGCAGCAGGAGCAGGACGCCGAGCGCGCTGCCGAGGCCCTGGTTGTTGCCGCCGCCGAACGACACCAGCCACATCTGCGTCGCGAGCACGGTCGCGTCCTCCTGCACGGGTCCGGGCGCGATGATGTAGACGAGGTCGAAGACCTTCATCACGTTGATCACGAGCGTGACGAAGACGACCGTGAGGACCGGGGCGAGCAGCGGGACCGTGATGCGGCGGAAGATCTGCCACTCGTTGGCGCCGTCCATCCGGGCCGCCTCCAGCGCGTCCCGGGGCAGCGTCGACAGGCCCGCCCCGATCAGCACCATCGCGAAGCCGGTCCAGATCCACAGGTACGCCCCGATGATCGCGGGTGTCACCAGCGCCGGGCCGAGCCAGGAGACGCCCTCGTAGGGCGGGGCGAAGTTGGACGAGGGCAGCTTCACCGTGTACGAGCCCGGCTCCAGGTTCTCGAAGCGGAAGGAGCCGTCGGCGGCGGTGGTCGCCGTGGCGACCAGCTCGCCGTCGCGGACCGCCTCGACCTTCATCCCGGGCAGTCCGCTCTCCCGCGCATCGACCTTGCCCTGCTCGCCTCCCCCACCGGGGGTGAAGTCCAGGTAGACCACACCGCGCAGTTCGTCGGCGGCGGCCTTCTCCCCCACCGCCCCCGAGGCGGGCCGGGCGTCACCGGGCAGGTCGCCGGGCTGCACCCCGACCAGGCCCAGCGTCACCGCGTCCCCGGGCGAGACGGACGCGCTCGTGCGGTACGAGCCGTCCTTCTCCTTCGTCAGGCCCTGCCCGTCACGCGCCCGGGCCGTCGGGTAGGAGGACTGCTCCTTGAACACGTCGTGGACGGAGACGACCGCCGCGTTCAGCACGCCCTTGTCGGGGTCCTCGTCGTAGGCGAGCCGGAAGATGATGCCGGCGGCGAGGAAGGAGACCGCCATCGGCATGAACAGCAGCAGTTTGAAGGCGGTGGCCCAGCGGACCTTCTCCACCAGGACGGCCAGGATCAGGCCGAGTCCGGTGAGCAGGGCCGGGGCCACGACGACCCAGATCGCCGTGTTGCGCACGGCCTTGAGGGTCGCCGGGTCACGGAACATCTCCGTGTAGTTGTCGCCGCCGACGAAGGTCGTGCCGGAGGCGTCGAAGAAGCTGCGGCCGACGCTGAACAGCACGGGGTAGACGACGAGCGCGCCGAGCAGCAGCAGGGCCGGGAGGGCGAAGAGCAGGGCGACGATCTTCCCGCGCCGTCGCAGCCGCCGGGTCGGGCCGGCGGCCGCGCCGGGTGGGGGCGCCGGCGGGCTCGTCTCTTTCACGAGAGTGGCTGTCATGGCGTATCAGTCCTGGTACGCCTTGGCCGCCGCGGCCTCCAGCTTCGCCGCGGTGCCCCTGGGGTCGGACGGGTCGCGCAGGAAGTCCTGCAGCAGCTTCCACTCGCCGGTGCCCTTGGTGCCGCCGAAGGCCGCCGGGGCCTGGTCGGACATGTCGAAGCGGACCGAGTCGCCCGCCTCGACGAGCGACTTGGCGGTGGCGCGGGTGACGTCGTCGCCGTAGGAGGCGAGGTCGAGCTTCTTGTTCGGCGACAGGAAGCCGCCGGCCTCGGCCCACACCGCGGAGGCCTCCGGGGTGGCCAGGTACTCCAGCAGGGCCTGGGCGGCCTTCTGGTTCTTGCCGTCCTTCAGGACGACGGCGGCGTCACCGCCGCTGACCACCGGGGCCTCGCCGCCGCCGACCGCCGGGAACGGGAAGAAGTTCGCGTCCTCGCCGACCTTCCTGCCGAACTGGTCCTTGGCGACACCGGCGACGAAGTCGCCCTCGTAGACCATGCCCGCCTCGGGCTCCGGTCCGAACACCTTCTCCACCGAGCCGGGGAAGTCGGTGTTCAGCGCGCCCTTCTGGCCGCCCGCGATGAGCTGCTTGTCCTTGAAGAGCTTGCCCAGGGTGGTGAGGGCGTCGACGACGGAGGAGTCGGTCCACTTCAGCTCGTGCGCCGCGAGGGCGTCGTACTTCTCGGGCCCGGCCTGGGAGAGGTAGATGTTCTCGAACCAGTCGGTGAGCGTCCAGCCGTCCTGACCGGCGACGGAGAACGCGGCGAGCCCGGAGTCGGAGACGGTCCGCCCGGCCTTGAGCATCTCGTCGTAGGTCTTCGGCGGCTTCACGCCGGCCTGGGCGAGGGCGTCGGGGCTGTACCAGACGGTCGACTTGTGCGCGGCCTTGAAGAACAGGCCGTACAGGGTGCCGTCGACGCTGCCGTACTTCTTCCACACGGGCGCGTAGCCCGCGTCGACGGCCTGCTCGGTCTTCTTCGACAGCGGCTTGAGCCAGCCCTTCTGCGCGAACTGCTTGAGCACGCCGACCTGCGGGACCATCACGACGTCGGGGGCGTTGCCGCCCTCGATCTTGCTGCCGACCACGGTGGAGACGTTGTCGCCGGTGGAGGTGAACTGCGTCTTGGCGCCGGTCTTCTCGGTGAAGGCGTCCAGCACCTTCTGGAAGTTCTTCTGCTCGGTGCCGGACCAGACGCCGGCCACGGTGACGGTCTGGCCGTCGAGGGCCTTGTCGCCACCGCCGGCCGCGACGGGGCCACCGCCGCAGGCGGTCGCGCCGAGTGCCAGGACGAGGGCGGTGCAGCCGGTGAGCAGGGTGGTACGTCGTCGCATCATCGTTGATGTCCCTTCGGGGAGTTGACTCGCGGGGCGGTCAGGAACGGATCCACCAGGCGGCCGTCGAGCCGGAGAGGACTCCGGCCGGGCAGGGGCCGCTGGCGAGCAGGGGGGAGCCGGGAACCGGCGCGGGGGTGGGGGCGGTGCCGAAGTTGACGGCGCACACCAGGTCACCGCGCTCGAAGGCGAGGACACCGGGCGCGGCGTCCAGCCAGCTCAGGGTGCCCTCGCCCAACTGGGGCAGGGCAGCGCGCAGTTGCAGGCCGTCGCGGTACAGGTGCCAGAAGGAGCGGGTGTCGGCGAGGGCGCGGTCGGTGGCGTACTCGGCGAAGTACTCGGGCTGCGGCAGCCACGGCTTGGCGCTCTCCGCGCCCGGCGTGAAGCCGAACGGCGAGGCCTGGCCCGACCAGGGCAGCGGCACGCGGCAGCCGTCGCGGATACGGGCCCTGCTGCCGGTGCGGCGGAAGATCGGGTCGGTGAGCACGTCGTCGGGCAGGTCCACGACCTCGGGCAGCCCGAGCTCCTCGCCCTGGTAGATGTAGGCGGCGCCGGGCAGGGCCAGCATCAGCAGGGCGGCGGCGCGGGCGCGGGCGGCGCCGAGGCCGCTGCCGCCGGTGGCGGGTTCGCCGTAGCGGGTGACGGTACGGACCTGGTCGTGGTTGTTGAGGACCCAGGTGACCGTGGAGCCGGTGCCGGCGATGTCCTGCATGGCCTCGGAGATGACCTTCCGGAAGGCGTCCGGGTCCCAGGGCGCGCTGAGCAGGTCGAAGAAGAAGGCCTGGTGCAGTTCGTCGGGGCGGACGTACTGCGCGTGCTCGCGGGCGGTGGGGACGGAGACCTCGCCGACGAGGAGCCGTTCGCGGCCGTCCCGCTCGGTGTACTCCTCGCAGATGGAGCGCCAGCGGCGCCACACGTCGTGCACCTCGGGCTGGTTCCAGGCGAGCGGGTTGACCGAGTCGCGGGTGCGGGCGTCGGCCTCCGGGTCGTCGGAGTCGGGCAGCTCCGGGTGCTTGAAGAGGCCCGCGGCGACGTCGATGCGGAAGCCGTCGATGCCCCGGTCCAGCCAGAAGCGCAGGATCCGCTCGAACTCGGCGGCCGTCTCGGGGTTGCGCCAGTTCCAGTCGGGCTGCTCGGGGGCGAACATGTGCAGGTACCACTGGCCGGGCCGGCCGTCGGGCTCGGTGACCCGGGTCCAGGCGGGGCCGCCGAACATCGAGTGCCAGTTGTTGGGCGGTTGCGACCCGTCGGGCCCGCGGCCGTCGGCGAAGTGGAAGCGGGCCCGGGCGGGGCTGCCGGGCGGGGCGGCGAGCGCCTCGCGGAACCAGGGGTGCTCGCTGGAGCAGTGGTTCGGGACGATGTCGAGCAGCACCTTGATGCCGAGCCGCCGCGCGGAGCCCATGAGCAGGTCGAACTCGCCGAGGTCGCCGAAGAGCGGGTCGACGTCGCAGTAGTCGGCCACGTCGTAGCCGTGGTCGTGCTGCGGCGAGGGATAGAAGGGGCTCAGCCAGATCCCGTCGACGCCGAGCTTCTTCAGGTACGGCAGCCCGGCCCGGACCCCGGCCAGATCGCCGATGCCGTCGCCGGTGCTGTCGAGGAAGCTGCGGACATAGACCTGGTAGATGACCGCGTCCCGCCACCAGTGGTACTTACTCAGCATGCATGCATGTTAGGTAGCGGCGTCAGAGAGGTGTCAACGAAAAGAACAGAAGCTACCGGCAAGTTGAGCTTACAAACAGGGCATAGCCGGACACACCGCAGGCACTTGAGATGCCCCCGTTACCTAACATGTAACTAGCGGGCGGAGATGACCGCCAGTTCACGCGCCAGCCGCCGCACCGCCGCCTCGGGCGTCTGCCGCCCGGCCATCGCGTCGTGCACGACCGCCTGCACCACCAGGCTGACCTGGTCGTAATGCGGGCTCTTGGGGCGCGGCTCGGCCGAGAGCACGCTCTGGCGCAGGGTCGGCAGGTACGGGAAGCGGCGGATCAGCTCCGGGTCCTCGTACAGATCGGCCCGCACGGGCGGCAGGGCGCCGCGGGTGAGGACCTGGCGCTGCACGGGCCCACTGGTGAGGTACGCGATCAGCCGGGCGGCCGAGTCGGGGTGCCGCGCGTGCGCGCTGACGGCCAGGTTGGACCCGCCGAGCACACTGGTCCCCGGTCCGTCCGGCCCCGGCAGCGGTACGGCGCCGACCTCACCGGCGACCTTCGAGCCGGGGGCGGAGGCGCCGACGTAGGCGTACGGCCAGTTCCGCAGGAAGAGCAGGCGGCCGTCCTGGAAGGCCCGCTTGGACTCCTCCTCCTTGTACGTCAGGGCCTCTTCCGGGATCCAGCCCTCGCGCACCCCGCGCGCCAGGAAGCCGATGCCCTCGCGGGCCGCCGCCGAGTCGACCGTGACGCGCTCCCCCTCGTCGCCGAGGATCGAGCCGCCCGCCGAGTAGACGGCCTCGGCCGCGTTGACGGTGAGGCCCTCGTAGGGCAGGAACTGCCCGGCGTACCCGTCCAGGCCGTACTTCGGCGCGACGGTCCTCGCGTGGCGCTCCAGCTCCGCCCAGGTGCGCGGCGGCTCGACGCCCTCCTTCGCGAGGACGTCCTTGCGGTACAGCAGCAGACCGGCGTTGGTGACGTACGGGACCGCGTAGAGCCGCCCGTCGTAGGTCGCCGTGTCGACGACCGGCGGGAGGAAGGTCCTCAGCGGGAAGCGGTCGCGGGGCAGCGGCCGGATCCAGCCCGCGGCGGCGAACTCCGGCGTCCAGTTGACGTCGATGTTGAGCACGTCGAAGCGGCTGCGGTCGCCGTCGCGCAGGTCGGTGGCCATCTGCGCCCGGGTCTCGTCGGCGGAGTCGGGCAGCTCGACGAGGGTGACCTCCTCACCGGGGTGGGTGCGGTTCCAGCCCTCCAGCAGGGGACCGAGATAGCCGGTGAGGTCCCCGGCGGTGGCCAGGGTGAGCGGTCCGCGGCCGCCCGCCGGCGGCTCGCCCGCCTGCGCACCGGCGGCGGCGTACCCGGTCAGCACCACCACGAGAACGAGGAGGCCCCTACCCGCGGCATGGATCCACCGCATAGGTTCCTCCCTGTACACCCGGCGACGGGCACCCTTGCCCGGAACAGAGGCCATGTATACCTGTTAGGTATGGGCGATACTAGGGCCTGGAGCACATTGGACCGGACAGGAGGACTGCACGCGTGCGCCTGCCCCTCCTGGCTCTCCTCGCCCGCGGACCCGCCCACGGCTACGAGCTCAAGCAGGACCTTGAGCAACTGCTGGGCTCCGCGTACCCTCAGCCGAACGTCGGCCAGATCTATGTGACCCTCGGCCGCCTCGAGAAGTCGGGACTGATCGAGGGCGAGGACGTGGCGCAGTCCAGCCGGCCCAACAAGAAGGTCTACCACCTCACCGACGCCGGGCGGGAGGCGCTGCGCGCCTGGTTCGAGGAGCCCGAGGACGAGCCACGGGTACGGGACGAGTTCTTCATGAAGCTGGCGCTCGCCCCGCAGACCGGCCTCGCCGACCAGATCGCCCTGATCAACCAGCAGCGGCGCCAGTACCTGAACACCATGCGGCAGCTGTCGAGGCTGGCCGCCGCCGAAGACCGCGACAACCGCATCGCCCACCTGCTGATCGAGGGCGCGATGCTGCACCTGCAGGCCGACCTCGACTGGCTGGAGCGGTGCCAGGAAGAGCTGGAGGAGCTGGAGTGAGCGACGACCGTCCCGCTCCTGTGCTGCGCGCCGAGGGACTGGTGAAGACCCACCACGGCGAGGGCGCGCCCGCCCGTGCCGTGCGCGGGGTCGACCTGTGCGTCCGGCAGGGCGAGTTCGTGGCGATCACCGGCCCGTCCGGCGCCGGCAAGTCGACGCTGCTGCACCTGCTCGGCGGGCTCCAGCGGCCGGACGAGGGCCGCATCTGGCTCGACGGCGAGTCCACCGACACCTACAGCGAGGCCCGCTGGGCGGTGGAGCGCCGCAAGCGGATCGGGATCGTCTTCCAGTTCTTCAACCTGGTCTCCAACCTGTCGGTCGCCGACAACGTGGAGCTGCCCGCCCTGCTCGCCGGCGTCCCGCCGAAGCGGGCGCGCGCCGAGCGGGAGGCGCTGCTGGCCGAGCTGGGGCTGACCGGCAAGGAACGCAGCATGCCGGGCGAGCTGTCCGGCGGTGAGCAGCAGCGCGTGGCCCTGGCCCGGGCGCTGGTCAACCATCCGCCGCTGCTGCTGGCCGACGAGCCCGCGGGCAGCCTGGACAGCAAGGGCACCCGCGAGGTGATGCGGCTGCTGTCCCGCTTCCACCAGCGCGGCCAGACGATCCTGCTGGTCACGCACGACGCCCGGCTGGCGAGCGCGGCGGACCGGGTGATCAGCTTCTTCGACGGCCGCATCGCCGACGACGCGGTCCTCGACGGCGGCACCCCGCCACGCCGCGCCGGCATATCCGGCGTGCTGGAGCTGAAGGACTGACATGCGCGTGTACGACGATCCCCGGAAGGGCTGACCCGTATGCGAGCCACCCTGCGCTGGGCCCACTCCGATCTGCGCACGCACCGCGGCGAGGCGCTGTTCCTGGTCCTCGCCACCGCGGGCGTCGTCGCCTCCCTGCTACTGGCCACGGCCCTGTTCGGGTACGCGACGAACCCCTGGCAGCGCGTCTTCACGCAGTCGCACGGCGCGCACGTGTGGCTGCACACCGACACCGCGGCCGACACCGGCGAGCTGACCGGACTGGACGGCGTCGACGAGGTCGCCGGCCCCTACCCCACCGCCGCCGCCACCGTCTCCTCGCGCGGCAGCCGCGCCTCGGTCGAGCTGCGCGCCACCGCGGAACGCCCCTCCGTCGGCCGTCCGCCCCTCGTCGCGGGCCACTGGCTGGACCCCGCCACCCCGAACGGCGTGGTCCTGGAGAGCCGCCTGGCGCGTGCCCTGCTCGCCCAGCCCGGCGACACCCTCGCCCTGCCCGGCACCGCCCGTGAGCTGACCGTCGTGGGCCTCGCCGACAGCGCCGAGCCGCGCTACCGGCCCGGTGAGCAGCCCGGCCTGGTGTGGGCGCTGCCGCAGGCCGTGCCCGACCCCGACGGCCAGGTGATCGGGCTGCGGCTGACGGACCCGGAGGACACGTCCTACGTCGTGCAGCGGGCGGTGACCGTGCTGGGCGCCGGGGCCATCGGCGAGGTCTCCACCTGGCAGCAGGCCCGGGCCGAGGCGCAGGGCGACAACCGGCTCCTCGGCCAGGTGCTGGGCCTGTTCGGGCTGGGCGCGCTGGTCGCCGCCGGACTGGCCGTGCACGGCGCGATCGGCACCCGCATCCGCGGGCATCTGCGCGACCTCTCGGTGCTGAAGGCGATCGGTTTCACGCCCGGTCAGGTGATGCGCGTCTTCCTGCTCCAGCACCTCGCCTACGCCCTGCTGGGCGCCGTGGCCGCGGCCGCGCTGGCCGAGGCCCTGGGCAGCCGGATCCCCGGGCGCCTCGGGGACGCGGTCGGTGTGTGGCAGGGCCTGCCCGGGCACACCGTGGCCCTGCTGGTGATCCCCGCGGGTGCGGTGCTGTTCATCGGCGCCACGACCGGACTCGCCGCGTGGCGGGCGGGATGGGTACCTCCGGTGCCGGTCCCGCGGCCCGCCGCGACCCCGGGCGGACGGCTGTCGGGCGTGGCGCGCCGGGCCCTCGGGGTCCGGGTTCCGCCCGCGCTGGTGCTGGGCTGGCACAAGGCGTTCACCCGCCGCCCCCGGTCCCTGGCCACCGTCGCCCGCCTCACCCTGCCGCTGCTGCTGATCGTCGTGGCGATGAGCGCCTGGACCACCCTCGACCGCTTCCACAGCGAACCCGAGCGGATCGGCCTGCCCACCACGCTCAGCGTCCGCGCCGACGCCGGCCTGAGCGACCGGGAGGCCCGCTCCCTGCTGGAAGGCGACCCGCAGGTGGCCGCCGCCTACCCGGGCGTCGAGACGGCCGCGCTGGTCCCCGGCCAGACGGCGACGATCGCCCTGCGCGGCCTCGGCACCCACCGGGACCCCTACCCGTACACCCTCGCCGAGGGCCGCCCCGCCCGCGGCGCCGACGAGGCCGTGGCCGGGCAGGGGCTGCTCGACCTGCTCGACGTGCGCGTCGGCGACTGGGTGCGCATGACCGTCGGCGACCAGCCGCAGATCCTGCACATCGTGGGCCGCAGCATCGAGCCGGAGAACGCCGGCCGGGTCATCTCCACGTCCCTCGACACCCTCCGCGACAACGACCCCGGCCTGCGCCCGACCCTCTACGAGCTCCGGCTCACCCCCGGCGCCGACCCCGGGGAGGTCGCCGGGCGGCTGGCCGCGGCCGGACGCGGCCATCTCGACGTGCACACCGTGACCAACCCCGCCGACGGGCTCTCCCCGCTGCGCGCGGTGGTCGCCGGGCTGATCGCCGTCCTGGCCCTCATCGGGCTGATCGAGCTGCTCACCGCGATCGGCGGCACGGTCCGCGAGGGCGAGCGGGACCTGCTCGCCCTGAAGGCCATCGGACTCTCGCCCCGGCAGATCACCGCGATCACCGTCACGGCCACCGGGTTCACGGCCCTCGCGGCGGTCCTCGCCGCCACCGCCCTGGGCCTGCCGCTCGCCCACTGGCTGATCGACGCCCAGGGCCGGTCCAGCGGCATCGGCGCCGGGATCGCCCAGGGCCCGTCGGCGGTACTGATGCTGCTGCTCGGAGCGGCCGCGGTGCTCTGCGCGGCGGGCCTGGCCGCCGTCCCCGCCGCCCGGGCGGCCCGACGCCGCCTCGCGGACACGCTCAGCGCGGTGGCCTGACCTCACCGGGCCGCCCGCCGGACCCCGGGCGGGGCCCGGCCGGCACCGGCCCGCGGTCTACTCCCGGCCGCGCAGCTCCCGGTAGGACGCGACGAGCGCCTTCGTGGAGGCGTCCAGCCCCTCGACCTCGGCGCCCTCGGTCAGGGCCGGCTCGACGCGCTTGGCGAGGAGCTTGCCCAGCTCGACGCCCCACTGGTCGAAGGAGTCGATGTGCCACACGGCGCCCTGCACGAACACCTTGTGCTCGTAGAGGGCGACCAGCTGGCCGAGGACCGACGGGGTCAGCTCGGGCGCCAGGATGGTGGTCGTGGGGTGGTTGCCGCGGAAGGTCTTGTGCGGCACCAGCTCCTCCGGCACACCCTCGCCCCGCACCTCCTCCGGTGTCTTGCCGAAGGCGAGCGCCTGCGTCTGGGCGAAGAAGTTGGCCATGAGCAGGTCGTGCTGCGCCTTGAGCCGGTCGTCCAGCTCGGCGACGGGGCGGGCGAAGCCGATGAAGTCGGCCGGGACGAGCTTGGTGCCCTGGTGGATCAACTGGTAGTAGGCGTGCTGCCCGTTGGTGCCGGGCGTGCCCCAGACCACCGGGCCCGTCTGCCACTCCACCGGGTTGCCGTCGCGGTCCACCGACTTGCCGTTGGACTCCATGTCGAGCTGCTGGAGGTAGGCGGTGAACTTGGACAGGTAGTGGCTGTAGGGCAGCACGGCGTGCGACTGGGCGTCGTGGAAGTTACCGTACCAGATGCCCAGCAGGCCCATGATCAGCGGGGCGTTGGCTTCGGCGGGGGCGTTGCGGAAGTGCTCGTCGACGATGCGGAAGCCGTCGAGCATCTCCCGGAAGCGGTCCGGGCCGATGGCGATCATCAGGGACAGGCCGATGGCGGAGTCGTACGAGTAGCGGCCGCCGACCCAGTCCCAGAACTCGAACATGTTGTCGACGTCGATGCCGAACCCGGTGACCTTCCCGGCGTTGGTCGACAGCGCCACGAAGTGCCGGGCGACCGCCTTCTCGTCGACCCCGAGCCCCTCCAGCAGCCAGGAGCGCGCCGAGGTCGCGTTGGTGATCGTCTCGATGGTGGTGAAGGTCTTGGAGGCGACGATGAACAGCGTCTCGGCCGGGTCGAGGTCGCGGATCGCCTCGTGCAGGTCCGAGCCGTCCACGTTCGACACGAAGCGGAACGTCAGCGAGCGGTCGGTGAAGGGCCGCAGCGCCTCGTAGGCCATCGCGGGTCCCAGGTCGGAGCCGCCGATGCCGATGTTGACGACGTTGCGGATGCGCTTGCCGGTGTGGCCGGTCCACTCACCGGAGCGGACCCGGTCCGCGAAGGCGGCCATCCTGTCGAGCACGGCGTGCACGCCCGGAACGACGTTCTCCCCGTCGACCTCGATCACCGCGTCCCGCGGGGCGCGCAGCGCGGTGTGCAGCACGGCCCGGTTCTCGGTGGTGTTGATGCGCTCGCCGCGGAACATGGCGTCCCGCAGCCCGAACACGTCGGTGGCGGCAGCCAGTTCCCGCAGCAGTCGCAGGGTGTCGTCGGTGACCAGGTGCTTGGAGTAGTCGACGTACAGGTCCCCGACCCGGAGGGTGTACCCGCTGCCGCGGCCGGGGTCGGCGGCGAACAGCTCGCGCAACTGGACCTCGCCCAGCTCCTCGCGGTGCTTGGCCAGTGCCGTCCACTCGGGCGTCTGGTTGAGCCTGGTACGGCCGTCTGCGTTCATCTCGGACTTCAGCCTTCTTTCCTGTCCTGCCTGTGCTGCTGCGTACCTGCCCCGCTGCCGGTCCCAACCTAATTGATCAGCGGTTGCCGTGGCCTGTCGTCGCACCGTCCTCCGGCACAACAACGGGTACGTCCCGGCGGCTCCCGGGTATCAGCGCGGTGACGGACAGGCCGAAGAAGGCGGCCGCGAGCAGGGCCGGGGTGTTCTCGCCCCAGGCGGTGGCGACGGCCCCGCCCAGCAGCGCGCCCAGGGGGGCGCCCGCGACGGCGAGCGTCCGGTAGGCGGAACTCACGCGGCCCAGCAGCCCGGCCGGGGTGCGCTGCTGCATCAGCGTCGTGGTGTTGACGTTCCACACCATGCCCATGAACCCGAAGACGGCCAGGGCGGCCGTCAACGCGACCATGCTGCGTACCGACCCCATGACGAGGAGCGCGCCGGTCTGCGCCGTGCCGGCGACGAGCACCGCGCGCATCCGCCCGAAGCGGGTGACGAGCCGGCCGCTCGCCGCTCCCCCGGCCAGACTCCCGGCCGTGTAGGCGGTCATCGCCGCCGCGTATCCCGCGTTCCCGGCGTCGAGCCAGCCGGTCACCAGGACCACGAGGGTGGCGACGAGGGCGCCCATGCCGATGTTGCACAGGGCGGTGGCCGCGCACAGGCCGCGCAGGGCCCTGTCGCGCACCAGCGTACGCAGCCCCTCGGCGACCTCGCGACGCAGGGTGCTGCCCGCGGGGCGCGGCTTCCGCTCGGTCGCGGCGGCCGGCAGGGAGGCGATCAGGCCGGCCGCGACCAGGAACGTCACGGCATCGGCGGCGAAGGGCACGGCGGCCCCGGCCATCAGCAGCAGCGGCACGGCGGGCCCGCCGAGCAGTCCGGCCGCGATGCGCTGACCGGTCAGCAGCCGGGCGTTGGCACTGCCCAGCGCGTCCCGCTCCACCAGGGCGGGCAGCAGTGCCGTGGCGGCGTTGTCGAAGAGGGTCTGGAGCGTGGTGAGGGCGAAGGCCAGGGCGATGAGCAGGCCGATCGACGCGTGGCCGAGGGCGACGGCCACCGCGAAGGCGGCGACCAGCAGCCCGCGCACGGCGTCCACCAGCCACATGGCGCGCCGCTGGTCGACGCGGTCGGCGACGGCCCCGCCGAGCAGGCCGAAGACGATCCAGGGCAGGTAGCCGCAGGCCGTGACCGAGGCGACGAGCAGCGGCTCGTCGGTCAGCGTGACGGCGAGCAGGGGCAGCGCGGCCGTGCGCAGCGCGTCACCGAAACTGGACAGCACCGCGGCGGCCCACAGCCGCCCGAAGCCCCCGCGCCACGCGGGCGCGCACACCCCCCGCACCTCGACCGCCGCCACCGCTCCCCCTCAGTCCGCCCGATGCGCAAACCGTAGGGGGCACCACTGACAATCGGCCGGCGGCCGATGCGGAAAAGCAGCTGCGGCCGGGCACCCGCTGATGCCCGGCCGGTTCCGACTCCTAGATCTCGCCCCGCAGTTTGGCGAGCGCCTCGGCGAGGATCGCCTCGCCGTCCGCGTCGCTGCGCCGCTCCCGCACGTACGCCAGGTGCGTCTTGTAGGGCTCGGTGCGCGGCGGGTCCGGCGGGTTGTCCCGGTCCTGGCCGGCCGGGAAGCCGCAGCGGGGACAGTCCCAGGTGTCGGGCACCTGGGCGTCGCTGGCGAAGCTCGGCTGGGTTTCGTGTCCGTTGGAGCACCAGAAGGAGACGCGCAGCCGGGGCGCGGACTCGCCGCGCTCGGCCTCGCCCATCGGCCCCGCCCCGACCCGGCTTCCCCGGATCGCGTTGCCACTTGCCACGGTCGTAACTCCCTGCGTGATGGTGCCGCGAAGCGATTCGGCGTTCCGCTCCGCTGCGAGCGCCTCAGTCTACGTAAGGCCCAACGCGCGTCCAGTGATTGGAGTTACAACCCTCACACCTAGACGCAAGCCCCATGATAGGCCGCGCTCAGCTGCGCGTACCGAACATGGGGCCTTACGTACGGGTTCCGTGCGATCGCGGCTCGGTCAGTTGTTCACCTTCATCAGGAGGCCGAGCACGACAATGCACGCGAACCACAGCAGACCGACCACGACGGTGATCCGGTCGAGGTTGCGCTCGGCGACCGAGGAGCCGCCGACGGAGGACTGCATGCCGCCACCGAACATGTCGGACAGGCCGCCGCCCTTCCCCTTGTGCATCAGCACCAGCAGCATCAGCAGCAGGCTGAAGACGATCAGGGCGATCGAGAACCCCAAAACCACGGCTGGACCAACTTCCTCGGACTCGGATGGACGACGCGGGGCCCAGCACGGCGCTGGACCCCGCAAGGGTACGACGAATCGCCGTTAGCGCATACTCACTGGTCGCGGAAGCGCACGATCTTGACGAACTCGTCGGCGTCCAGGGAGGCGCCGCCGACCAGGGCGCCGTCGATGTCGGCCTGCGCCATGATCTCGGCGACGTTGCCCGACTTCACGGAGCCGCCGTACTGGATGCGGACCTTGTCGGCCAGCTCCTGCGAGTACAGCTCGGCGATCCTGCCGCGGATGGCGGCGCAGACCTCCTGGGCGTCCTCGGCGCCGCAGACCTTGCCGGTGCCGATGGCCCAGACGGGCTCGTAGGCGATCACGACGGTCTCGGCCTGCTCGGCGGGGAGGTCCTTCAGACCGCCCTCGACCTGGGCGAGGGTGTGCGAGACGTGGTGGCCCGCCTCGCGGACCTCCAGCTCCTCGCCGACGCACAGGATCGGGGTGAGGCCGTGCTTGTAGGCGGCCTTGACCTTGGCGTTCACCAGTTCGTCGGTCTCGCCGTGGTACTGGCGGCGCTCGCTGTGGCCGACGGCCACGTACGTGCACTTCAGCTTGGCCAGCATGGGGCCGGAGATCTCGCCGGTGTAGGCACCGCCGTCGTGGGCCGAGATGTCCTGGGCGCCGTACTTGATCTTGAGCTTGTCGCCGTCGACCAGGGTCTGCACGGAGCGCAGGTCGGTGAAGGGCGGCAGGACGGCGACCTCGACGGCCTCGTAGTCCTTGTCGGCCAGGGCGAAGGCGAGCTTCTGGACGTGCGCGATGGCCTCGAGGTGGTTGAGGTTCATCTTCCAGTTGCCCGCCATCAGCGGCGTGCGCGTGCTCATAAAGGGTCAGTCCTCCAGTGCGGCGAGGCCGGGGAGCGTCTTGCCCTCGAGGTATTCGAGGGAGGCGCCGCCACCGGTCGAGATGTGGCCGAATGCCGTCTCGTCGAAGCCCAGGGTGCGTACGGCCGCGGCGGAGTCGCCGCCGCCGACCACGGTGAAGCCCGGGGAGTCGATGAGGGCCTGGGCGACCGCCTTGGTGCCCTCGGCGTAGTCGGGGTGCTCGAAGACGCCCATGGGACCGTTCCAGAAGACGGTGGCGGCGTCGGCGAGCCTGGACGCGTACAGCTTGCGGGTCTCGGGCCCGATGTCGAGGCCCATCTGGTCGGCCGGGATGGCGTCCGCGGCGACGGTGGTGGGGTGGGCCGGTTCCTTGGTCTTCAGGTCCGGGAAGGCGCTCCCGGTCACCGCGTCGACGGGCACGACCAGCTCGACGCCGGTCTTCTCGGCCCGCTCGACGTACTCGCGGACGGCCGGGATCTGGTCCTCCTGCACGAGGGACTTGCCGATCTCGTACCCCTTGGCCGCGAGGAACGTGTAGGCCATGCCGCCGCCGATCAGGATGCGGTCGGCCTTGCCGAGCAGCTGGTCGATCACGGCGAGCTTGTCCGAGACCTTGGCGCCACCGAGGGCGACGACGTAGGGCCGCTGGACGTCGTCGGTGAGCTTCCTGAGAACGCCGACCTCGCCCGCGATGAGGTGGCCGGCGTAGTGCGGCAGGCGGGCCGGGAGGTCGTAGACGGAGGCGTGCTTGCGGTGCACCGCGCCGAAGCCGTCGCCGACGTAGACGTCCGCGAGGGCGGCGAGCCGGTCGGCGAAGGCGGCGCGCTCGGCGTCGTCCTTGCTCGTCTCGCCGGCGTTGAAGCGGAGGTTCTCGATGACGGCGACCCGGCCGTCGGCGAGGCCGGAGACGGTGGCCTCGGCGGACTCGCCGACCGTGTCGGCCGCGAACGCGACGTCGGCGCCGAGGAGTTCCCCGAGACGGGCGGCGGCGGGCGCGAGGGAGAAGGCGGGGTCCGGGGCGCCCTTGGGGCGGCCCAGGTGCGAGGCGACGACCACGCGGGCGCCCGCCTCGGCGAGCGCCTTGACGGTGGGCAGCACGGCGCGGATGCGGCCGTCGTCGGTGATGGCCGTGCCGTCCAGCGGCACGTTCAGGTCGGCGCGGACGAAGACCCGCTTGCCCGCGACTCCTCCGCTGAGGAGTTCGTCGATCGTCTTCATGGGGGCTCCTGCAAGTACTCGTGATCGCTCGGAAGCGCTCGTGATCGAACAGGTCGGTTCTGTACGTGAGTCAGGGCTCGGACGGCGCGGTCACGCGCTGCCCGAGCCCTGCCCTCACATGGAGGCCTGCTCTATTCGATCAGAGCTGGTTGCCGACGAAGACCGTGAGGTCGACGAGGCGGTTGGAGTAGCCCCACTCGTTGTCGTACCAGCCGATGACCTTCACGTTCTTGCCCTCCTGGACCATGGTCAGGGAGGAGTCGAAGGTGCAGGACGCCGGGGCGTTGACGATGTCGGACGAGACGATCGGGTCCTCCGTGTACTCGAGGATGCCCTTCAGCTCGCCCTCGGCGGCCTTCTGGAAGGCGGCGTTGACCTCTTCCTTGGTGACCTCGCGGCCCAGCTCCAGGACCAGGTCGGTGACCGAGCCGGTGGGGACCGGGACGCGCATGGCCATGCCGTCCAGCTTGCCCTTCAGCTGCGGCAGGACCAGCGCGGTGGCCTTGGCGGCACCGGTCGTGGTCGGGATGATGTTCTCGGCGGCGGCACGGGCGCGGCGCAGGTCCTTGTGCGGGAAGTCCAGGATGCGCTGGTCGTTCGTGTACGCGTGCACCGTCGTCATCAGGCCCTTGACGATGCCGAAGTTCTCGTCGAGGACCTTGGCCATCGGCGCCACGCAGTTGGTGGTGCAGGAGGCGTTGGAGATGACGTGGTGGTTCGCCGGGTCGTACGTGTCCTGGTTGACGCCCATCACGATGGTGACGTCCTCGTCCTTGGCCGGAGCCGAGATGAGGACCTTCTTGGCGCCGCCCGCGATGTGCTTCTCGGCGTCGGCCTTCTTGGTGAAGATGCCGGTCGACTCGATGACGATGTCGACGCCCAGCTCGCCCCACGGGATGTCGGCGGGGTTGCGCTCGGCGAGGACCTTGATGGTCTTGTCGCCGACGGTGATGGTGTCCTCGGTGTGCGAGACCTCCTGCTTGAGGCGGCCGAGGATGGTGTCGTACTTCAGCAGGTGAGCGGTGGTCGCGGTGTCACCCAGGTCGTTGACAGCCACGATCTCGATGTCTGCACCCTGCTCCAGCAGCGCGCGGAAGTAGTTACGACCGATGCGGCCGAAGCCGTTGATGCCTACGCGGATCGTCACGAACCGATCTCCTCGTTGGTACGCCGGCCATGAAGAGCCGGCGAGCTCTGTTTGGGATGTCCCCGACCGCCTCCGACCCTACCTCCCCGTGGCCCGGGTGGTGACATCCAGATGCCCCATACACGGCAGGGCGGTCCGTACCGGCCAGTAGGGGTACGGACCGCCCGACCCCGAGAGCGCGGATCACCCGTTTTCGCTACACGGAGTGGTGCCTGTTGACCGCGGAGTTCCCCCTTCGGGGCAGGTCACACCTCCAGGGAGGCGAGCGCCTTTCTCATCAGTGCCGCCCGGTCGGCGGCGGTGGCGACGTGCTCCAGGCCGAAGCCCAGCAGCACGGTGTCGTCGGTGGTGACCGCGCCGTAGGTCTGGAACAGCGCCCCGGTGCGGGTCCAGTCCTTGGTGACGGCCGGACTGCCCGCCGGCGGACCGGCGGCCTTCCAGGCGCCGAGCGAGGTCTCGAAGCCCTCGGTCTCCTTGACCGTGCCGCCGACGACGAGCGAGGCCTCGTCGGCCAGCACGCCGTGACCGCCGGTGCCCGGGTCGGTGACGTAGCTGATCGCGACCTCGATCGTCCGGCCCGCGTACGCGCTCAGGTCGAACTCCACCTGCTGCCAGCCGCCCGAGCTGCCGGTGAGGCTGTGCCACGCGCCGGTGCTGCCGGTCGGCGCGCAGCCGTCGTCGGACTGGGTCAGGTAGTGCTTCAGCCAGGGGTGCTCGCGGACGTAGAACCCGCCCTCGCACTCCGTCGGCACGGTCGCCCTGGTGGCGCCGCCCTTCTCGGGCAGGGTCGTCCAGTCGTCGGCGCCCGCGGTGTGGGCCTCGATCAGGACGTTGTCGTAGCCGGGCTCGGTGTCCCACATGAGCCGGCTGCGCAGTGTGGGCTGGTCGGCGGCGGTGACACCGGTGAGGTCCACGGTGCGCATGAGGCGCTTGTAGCCGTCGTCGGTGTGGACGGCCGCGGCCATCGAGGAGCCGGCGTACGGCCCGTAGGGGTTGGCCGCCCCCGCGAACTGTCCCGCGCCCTTGCTCGCGAACTGCGGGAACTCGCCGGCGGGCAGCTCGTCGGACGTGACGCTGTACCGGCCGGCCTTGTCCAGCGGGTTGCCGGGGGCGGCGGCGAGCGGGCCGGTGAAGCCGCGCAGCTCGCCGGCACCGGTGAAGCCGGTGGCTCCGCCGGCGGAGGTCCGGCTGTAGGCGCCCAGGTAGTACTGGCTGAAGTCGTCCGACAGGGCCCCGCCGCCGAGGTCGACGCTGCCGCCGGCCTGCTCGCCGGCCTCGATCAGCCGTCCGCCCTCGTTGAGGAAGGCCCGCAGCTGCAGCTGGGTGGCGTTGCCGGGAACGCTCGCGCCCGTGTAGTGGACGACGGTGTCGAAGTGGCTCAGCACGCCCAGCGCGTCCGGCGCGCCCCGCTGGGCGACGTCCCACACGACCGCCTTGCGGCCGTTGGCCTTGAGCGCGTCCACGTATGTCTGCGCCTGCGTGGCGGTCGTGCCCTCCTCGGCGACGACGAGGGTGTTCGCCCGGGGGCGTTCGGCGACGGTGTAGGTGAAGCGCTCGCTGGAGACCTTCCTGCCGCCGCGCGTCTCGGCGGTGAACCACACCTCGACCTTGTCGCCGGGTCCGCCGTCCTTGACCTTCGCCCGGTACTCGTCGAAGTAGAGGTTGTCCTCACCGCCGTAGGTCTCGCCGCCCTTCCACGGCCTGAGCGCCATGTCCTCGGTGCGGCCGCCGTTGACGCGGTACTTCAGCTCCTTGTCGCGCAGCGACTTCCGCGCGACGACGGCGACCTCCTGGTCGGCGCCGCGCGCGTACGACGTCGGGAACGCGGCCGGGGTGAAGTCGGCGGCGCTCAGGCCCACCGGCGAGGACGGCCGGTCCGGGTGGGCGGCGGACTCGGCGACGGAGAGCGCGAAGGGGACGTTCTTGGCGAACTCCTCCTGGATCAGCTCCTCGTCGTCCGGGAAGGTGAAGATCGAACGGCAGTCGGAAGCCTTCCACTCGTCGTCCGGGTGCAGGTTGGAGACGGTCTGGCAGGTCGACATCTCCGGGGTGAACATCGCCAGGCCGTTGACGTTCGCCGCGTGGCCGTCCGCCTCGCCGTTGGTCGTGTACAGCTCGGAGGAGACCTGCGGGTGGTAGCCCGGGACCGCGGGGTTCTCCGGCGTGCCGGCGAGCGCCTTGTACAGGACGTCGTCCGGGGTGTTCGTGGCCACCTGCCAGCCGACCCCGTAGAGGATCAGTTCGGCCGCGGAGTGGTAGTTGATGCCGTACGTGAAGCCGATCCGCTTCTGGAAGGCGTCCAGCGCCCGGGTCTCGGGCTCGGAGTTCGGGCCCGCGCCGCGGTAGGTCTCACTGGTGGGGCTGGGGGACGAGCCCTCGTTGTCGTAGCCCCACTTGTAGGCGAAGTTGCGGTTGAGGTCGACGCCGTCGCCGGTGGTGATGGCGCCGTCGCCGTTGACGTCCCGGAGGTTCTTGCGCCACAGGCGGTTGGCGTCGGCGGCGTGGGTGAAGTCGTAGCCGTCGGGGTTGGCCGAGATCAGGAACCACAGCTCGGTGGAGTCGACGATCTTCTTGACGCGCCGGTCCTTCTTGTAGCGGTCCAGGTAGTGGTGCATCAGGCGCCGGGTCATCTCCGGCGTGATCCACTCGCGCGCGTGCTGGTTGGACATGTACAGGACGGCGGGCTTGGAGCCGTCCTTCGACTTCTTCGCGCCCTTGGTGAGCTTCAGGGCGAGGATGTCCTGGCCCTTCACGGTCTTGCCGATGGAGACGACCTTGGTGAGGCCGGGGTTCTGCTGCGCGGTGCGGAGGATCTCCTCCTTCAGGCCGCCCTGCCCGCCGTACGGGCGGAACACGCCCTCGGCGGCGGCCTCGACGCGGGCGTCCGCACGCTTGGACAGGGTGTGTTCGGCGAGGTCGACGCCCTGCTGCTCCAGCTTCTTCGCCTGACGGCCGGTCAGGTAGACCTCGACGGTGGCGGTGCCCTTCCCGGGCACCCGTTCACTGAGCTCGTGGCCGTCCTGACCGGCCGCCAGCAGCAGGGGTACCTGCTGCTGGGTGACCTCGGCACGGAAGACCTTGACTTCGTCCGGGTCGGACGGGTTCGAACCACCCGGTTGTGCCTGGGCGATGGGTGCGATGCTCGCTCCGCCGATCAGGAGCGCGCCGACAGCGAGGATCAATCTCGCTCTTCGTCTCATGAACCCCCCTAGCGTGGGTCCGCCACAGCAGCGAACAGATGCCAGGCTCATGACAGTCCATGATCGAGTCAAGGGTGCCCGACGACACGCGTAAGCCGGTGCCGACCATCCAAGTGGCTGGTCGGCACCGGCTTCTTGACGCTCTGTGGGATCCGGGTCAGCCCACGAGGTTGTCGGCGAACTCGTCGCTGAGGTTGGCCTCCGTGCCCGGGATGCCGAGGTCGGAGGCGCGCTTGTCGGCCATGGCCAGCAGGCGGCGGATCCGCCCGGCGACCGCGTCCTTGGTCAGCGGCGGGTCGGCGAGCGCGCCCAGCTCCTCCAGGGAGGCCTGCTTGTGCTCCATGCGCAGCCGGCCGGCCGCGGCGAGGTGCTCGGGCACGTCCTCGCCGAGGATCTCCAGGGCGCGCTGCACCCGGGCGCCGGCGGCCACGGCCGCGCGGGCCGAGCGGCGCAGGTTGGCGTCGTCGAAGTTGGCCAGCCGGTTCGCCGTGGCCCGCACCTCGCGGCGCATCCGGCGCTCCTCCCAGGCCAGCACCGACTCGTGGGCGCCGAGGCGCGTCAGCAGCGCGCCGATCGCGTCACCGTCACGGACGACGACCCGGTCCACTCCGCGCACCTCGCGGGCCTTCGCGGCGATCGACAGCCGGCGCGCGGCGCCGACCAGGGCGAGCGCCGCCTCGGGGCCCGGGCAGGTCACCTCCAGGGAGGACGAGCGGCCGGGCTCGGTGAGCGAGCCGTGCGCCAGGAACGCGCCCCGCCAGGCGGCCTCGGCGTCGCAGGTGGCCCCCGAGACCACCTGCGGCGGCAGGCCGCGGATCGGGCGGCCCCGCCCGTCGACCAGGCCGGTCTGGCGGGCCAGCTGGTCGCCGCCCGCGACCACCCGCACCACGTAGCGCGAGCCCCGGCGCAGTCCGCCCGGGGCCATCACGATCAGCTCGGAGCTGTGGCCGAAGATCTCCAGGATGTCCCGCTTGAGGCGGCGGGCCGCCATCGCGGTGTCCAGCTCCGCCTCGATCACGATCCGACCGCTCACCAGGTGGAGGCCGCCGGCGAACCGCAGGATGGCGGAGACCTCCGCCTTTCTGCAGCAGGTCCGGGTGACGGGGAGCCGGGAGATCTCGTCCTTCACCGCTGCCGTCATCGCCATGGGCCGATCCTTCCATGCATCCGAAAAATACGGTCGTACGCGGCGGCCAACAGCTCCGGGTCGTGCCTCGGGGTGCCGTCGGGCCGGGCCACCGGCGCCAGCTCGACCGCGGCCCCGAACCGTTTGGCGGCATCGGTCAGGGAGTCCCGGTCGGGCACGGCGGCCTCGTCGGCCAGCACCACGTCCAGGGCGAGTTTAGGGGCGTGTCGTCCCAAAACCTCCAAATGACGCTGCGGGGAGAAGCCCTCGGTTTCTCCGGGCTGCGGGGCGAGGTTCAGCGAGAGTACCCGGCGGGCCTTGGTCTGCGTGAGCGCGTCCAGCAGCTCGGGCACGAGCAGGTGCGGGATGACCGAGGAGAACCAGGAGCCGGGGCCGAGCACCACCCAGTCCGCGTCCAGGACGGCCTCGACCGCCTCGGGCACGGCCGGCGGGTCGCACGGCACCAGGTGCACCGACTGCACCTCGCCCGGGGTGAGGGCCACGGTGGCCTGCCCGCGGACCGTGTCGACCTCGTCCGGGCGCTGGGGGTCGTGGCCCTTGACCAGGGCCTGGAGCTCCAGTGGCACGGCGGACATCGGCAGCACCCGGCCCTGGGCGCCCAGCAGCCGTCCGACCAGGTCGAGGGCCTGGACGTGGTCGCCGAGCTGCTCCCACAGGGCGACGATCAGCAGGTTGCCGACCGCGTGCTCGTGCAGGTCGCCCTGGGACTGGAAGCGGTGCTGGATGACCCGGGCCCAGGTCTGGCCCCAGTCGTCGTCACCGCACAGCGCGGCCAGCGCCTTGCGCAGGTCGCCGGGCGGCAGCACGCCCAGCTCGTCGCGCAGGCGTCCGCTGGAGCCGCCGTCGTCGGCGACGGTGACGACGGCCGTGAGGTCGCCGGTGATCCGGCGCAGTGCGGCGAGCGAGGCGGACAGGCCCATGCCGCCGCCGAGGGCGACGACCTTGGGCTGGGTGCCGCGGCGGCGCGGCCGGCCGCCCCGGGCCTCGGCGGG
Organism: Streptomyces sp. NPDC044921; assembly: GCF_056432865.1. Taxonomy (NCBI): domain Bacteria; kingdom Bacillati; phylum Actinomycetota; class Actinomycetes; order Kitasatosporales; family Streptomycetaceae; genus Streptomyces; species Streptomyces sp. NPDC044921. The sequence continues at coordinate 68,382 of NZ_JBWKIF010000012.1, read as the reverse complement.
CCGGGCGCTCTTCCCTGCGGTGTTGCCCTCGGGCACCACCCGGCGCAGCCGGCTCAGCCGCGGAGTACGTCGTGTCATTCGCGTCCCATGTCCCGGTGTACGACCACCGTCTCCACGCCCTCGGCGGCGAGCCGGGCGGCGAGCTTCTCCGACATGGCGACCGAGCGGTGCTTGCCGCCCGTGCAGCCCACGGCGATGGTCACATAGCGCTTGCCCTCGCGCCGGTAGCCGGTGGCGACGAGCTGGAGCAGCTCGGTGTACCGGTCGAGGAACTCCTTGGCACCGGGCTGGTTGAAGACGTAGCCCGACACCTCCTCGTTGAGGCCCGTGTACGGGCGCAGCTCCGGGACCCAGTGCGGGTTCGGCAGGAAGCGGCAGTCGACCACGAGGTCGGCGTCGACCGGCAGGCCGTACTTGTAGCCGAACGACATGACCGTGGCCCGCAGCTCCGGCTCCTCCTCGCCGGCGAACTGGGCGTCCATCTTGGCGCGCAGCTCGTGCACGTTGAGGCTGGAGGTGTCGATCACCAGGTCGGCGTCGCCGCGCAGCTCGCGCAGCAGCTCGCGCTCGGCGTCGATGCCGTCGACGATCCGGCCGTCGCCCTGGAGGGGGTGCGGGCGGCGCACCGACTCGAAGCGGCGCACCAGGGCCTCGTCGGAGGACTCCAGGAAGACGATCCGCCGGGTGACGTGCTTGGCCTCCAGGTCGGCGAGGGACTCGCGCAGGTTGTCGAAGAAGCGGCGGCCGCGGACGTCGACGACGACGGCGATGCGGGCCACGTTGCCCTGGGAGCGGGCGCCGAGCTCCACCATGGTGGGGATCAGCGCGGGCGGCAGGTTGTCGACGACGAACCAGCCGAGGTCCTCCAGGCACTTCGCGGCCGTCGAGCGGCCGGCCCCGGACATGCCGGAGATGATCACCAGCTCGGGGATGGCCGCGTCCGGGATCTGCGCCTTGTCGTTCGCCTTGCCCGTGCTCACCTGTGCTCCTGCTCCGGCTTGCTCTTGCTGCCCGTGGTGCTCGTTCACATTCATGTCTCCTGCCCCCGTCGCTCGTCCGGGGCGCCCGTCCGTACGGGCTCCCCGCTGGAACCCGTGGTGCCGGGTTCCTCTTCCATGATCTCTCCCGTCGCGGTGTTGACGGCGGGCGCGGCCGGGGCCGAGCGGGCCAGGGCCACGACGATCGTCTCCGCCGTCTTGCGGCCTATCCCGGGGACCTCGCAGATCTGGTCGATGGTGGCGGATCGCAGTCTCTTCAACGAGCCGAAGTGCTTCAGGAGTGCCTGCTTGCGCGTGTCGCCGAGGCCGGGGACGTCGTCCAGCGGGCTGGAGCGGAAGCGCTTGGACCGCTTGGCGCGCTGGTAGGTGATCGCGAAGCGGTGGGCCTCGTCCCGGATCCGCTGGAGCATGTACAGGCCTTCGCTGGTGCGGGGCAGGATCACCGGGTCGTCGTCGCCGGGCAGCCAGACCTCCTCCAGGCGCTTGGCGAGGCCGCAGACGGCGATGTCGTCGATGCCGAGCTCGTCCAGGGCCCGGCGGGCCGCCGCGACCTGCGGGGCGCCGCCGTCGACCACCACGAGCTGGGGCGGGTAGGCGAACTTCTTCGGGCGGCCGTCGTCCTCGGTGAGCCCGCCGGGGCCGACCGGGGCGCCCGAGGCGGTGAGGATGTCCGGGCCCGCCGGTGCCTGCGTGCCGGTCAGGGCGTCCGGGCCGGCGAGGGTGCCCGCGCCGCCCTGGCCGCCCTCACCGTCCGGGCCGTTCTCACCGTCGGTCCACTCGCCGGTCTTCTCCTTCTCGGCGAGGTAGCGCCGGAAGCGGCGGGTGATCACCTCGTGCATGGAGCGGACGTCGTCCTGTCCCGCGAAGCCCTTGATCTGGAAGCGGCGGTACTCGCTCTTGCGGGCGAGCCCGTCCTCGAAGACGACCATGGAGGCCACGACGTCGTCGCCCTGGAGGTGGGAGATGTCGTAGCACTCGATCCGCAGTGGGGCGCTGTCCAGGCCGAGTGCCTCGGCGATCTCCTCCAGGGCGCGCGAGCGCGTGGTGAGGTCGGAGGCGCGCTTGGTCTTGTGCAGCACGAGCGCCTGCTGGGCGTTGCGCTGCACGGTCTCCATGAGGGCCTTCTTGTCGCCGCGCTGCGGGATGCGCAGGGAGACGCCGGAGCCGCGCCGCCCGGCGAGCCACTCCTGGACGGGCTCGACGGGGTCGGGCAGGGCGGGGACGAGGACCTCCTTGGGCACGGCGTCCCCCGTCTCCTCCCCGTACAGCTGCTGCAGGGCGTGCTCGACGAGGGCGCCGGTGGTGATCTCCTCGACCTTGTCGGTGACCCAGCCGCGCTGGCCCCGGACGCGGCCGCCCCGGACGTGGAAGATCTGGACGGCCGCCTCCAGCTCGTCCTCGGCGACCGCGATCAGGTCGGCGTCGGTCGCGTCGGCGAGCACGACCGCGTTCTTCTCCATGGCCTTCTTCAGGGCCTCGATGTCGTCGCGCAGGCGGGCCGCCCGCTCGTACTCCATCTCCTCGGCCGCCTCGCCCATCTGCCGCTCCAGGCGGCGGATGTACGTCTGGGTCCGGCCGGTCATGAAGTCGCAGAACTCGTCGGCCAGTTCGCGGTGCTCCTCGGCGGAGACGCGGTCCACGCAGGGGGCCGAGCACTTGCCGATGTAGCCGAGGAGGCAGGGGCGGCCGGTGCGGGCGGCGTTCTTGAACACGCCCGCCGAGCACGTGCGCACGGGGAAGACGCGCAGGAGCAGGTCGACCGTGTCGCGGATCGCCCACGCGTGCGCGTACGGACCGAAGTAGCGCACGCCCTTCTTCTTGTGACCGCGCATCACCTGCACGCGCGGGTACTCCTCGTTCATCGTCACCGCGAGGTACGGGTAGCTCTTGTCGTCGCGGTACTTGACGTTGAACCGGGGGTCGTACTCCTTGATCCAGGAGTACTCCAGCTGGAGCGCCTCCACCTCCGTGGACACCACCGTCCACTCCACGGACGCGGCCGTGGTGACCATGGAGCGGGTGCGCGGGTGCAGGCCCGCCAGGTCCTGGAAGTAGTTCGCCAGGCGCTGGCGCAGGCTCTTCGCCTTTCCGACGTAGATCACCCTGCGGTGCTCGTCACGGAACCTGTAGACCCCCGGCGAGTCGGGGATCTCGCCCGGTTTGGGGCGGTAGCTGGAGGGGTCGGCCATGTCTCACACCCTACTGGCGAGCACCGACAGTCCGAGCGGTCGGCAGGACATGATCGCGGTCGGGCGGGAGGCGATTTTCAACGGCATGTGCCGCCAGGGGGTTACGCCAGGCCGGGAGCGGGAATGCAGGCTTCCCACGGGACACGGCGGCGTCCGCAGGACGCCGGGCCGTGCCGGTGCGGGCACGGATTGTCGGTGCGGACCGGCCGTCTCCCACGCGGAGCGGCTCGGGCCACGGGTCGGAGGGCTGCGCAGATGAAGCGGATGCGGATCGAGAAAACCCGGCGGACGGTCCGTGCCCGCCGGCACGCGGACGAGACGTTCGGACTGCGCGACCTCCTGGACCCGCGTGACGCCGACATAGTGCGGGCCAAGCGCCTGGCACTCGAGGAGCGGGGCGGCGGGGACCGCCCCTAGAGCCGGTCGTCCATCCGAAACGCCCGGGGCGCGTCGCCCCGGGCGTTCGCATGTCCTCACCCTTGCCGCCGGGCTTACATCACTGTCCGGCATCAGGTGTTGTCGGGACCAGGTCAACACGCTTCAATGCGGGGGAACTCGGGACCTGAACGACGGCGTACGGATGTGAAGACCCGTCCGGCGCCGGCGGGACGGCCCCGGGCGGCCCGCGCGCACGGTCTGACCAGCCGTCGCCGACTCACAGAGAGGCCCCCTGCATGCCGCACGCCCCACAGCACGCGGACGTCGCCACCGCCGAACTGGACTCGGCCCTGCGAGGCGGCCCCTTCCACGTCGCCCTGCGTGCCGCGATCGCCGCCCGCGGGCTGCCGCTGCAGCGGGTGCAGCACCATCTGTCCCGCCACGGGGTGAAGGTGGGCGTGACGAGTCTCAGCTACTGGCAACAGGGGGCACGGCGTCCGCAGCGACCCGAGTCGCTGCGGGCCGTGCGCGCCTTGGAGGAGATCCTGCAACTGCCCGAGGAGTCGCTGATCCGGCTGCTCGCCGCGTCCGGCGACAGCCCGTCCGGGCAGCGGTCGGCGGCCCGCTCCTACCGCTCCCTCGTGGAGGCCTCGGGGGTCCTGGACCAGCTGCTGGCCGAGCTGGGGTGCCCTCCGGACGGGGGCCTGCACACCCTCGGGCACCACGAGCGGCTGCGGATCGGGGCGCGGCGCGAGCTGGCCGAGCGCGAGTCGCACCACATCGTGCGCGCCCACCGCGACGGCGTCGACCGCTTCGTCGCCGTCCACCACGGCGAACGGGGGGCCGTGCCGGAGCGCATGCGGATGCACGCCCTGGAGAACTGCCGCACCGGACGCGTCCGTTGGCACCGCGACACGGGGGTGCTCGCGGCCGAGCTGCTGTTCGACACCCGGCTGCGGGCCGGGGACACGTTCCTGTTCCGCTACGGCGTGGAGGACGGCACCGCGGGTGTGTCGCGCGAGTACGTCCGAGGCTTCGAGTCCCCCGGAGGCCAGTACGCCCTCCAGGTCTCCTTCGACGCGGCGGCCCTGCCGGTGCGCTGCCACCGGTTCGCCCAGCACACGGCGGCCGCGCCCCGCACGGGCTGCCAGGAGCTGACGATGAGCGGGCGGCACCGGTCGGTGCACCTGGTCGAGCCCCGGGTGCGGGCGGGGTTCCTGGGGATCGGGTGGGACTGGGAACCGGGGGTGTGAGGGCGGGGGCCGCGGAGCCCTGGCCGTACGGCCAGGGCTCCGCCCCCCCGCGTAAACGTTTGCGTAAGCGTTTACGTCCGCCGCCGGAATGCGGTACCTTCCCCGCCTGAGCGACAGAGGAAGCGGAGGCGGCATGCCGACGATGGCCGACGTCGCGCGGAGCGCCGGTGTCTCCGTGGCGACCGTCTCGCACGTGCTGAACGGCACCCGGCCGGTGCTGCCGCACACACGCCAAGCGGTCCTGGACGCCGTCGAGGAGCTCGGCTACACCACGAACACCCTGGCCCGGGCCCTGGTGACATCCCGCACCCGGTCCATCGGACTGGCGGTGTCGGCGATCAGCAACCCCTACTTCACGGAGATCCTCCAGGGCGTCGAGGCCGCCGCGCTGGAGGCCGGCTACAGCCTGCTGATCGCCGACCCGCACGACGACCCCGAGCACGAGCTCACGGTGGTCCAGCTGCTGCACGAGCGCCGGGTCGACGGCATGATCGTGGCACCCTCCGCCGACCCCCGCGCGCTGCTCGCCTACCTGGAGCGGCACGACGTGCCCGCCGTCTTCCTCGACCGGCTGGTGAAGGTCCCGGACAGGGACGGCGGTCCGCGGTTCGACCAGGTGTGCGCGGACAGCGCCGAACCGACGTCCCGGCTGGTCGCCCATCTCGCCGGGCTCGGGCACCGGCGGATCGGCCTGGTGGCGGGACTGCCGGGACTCAGCACCACGAGCGAGCGGATCATGGGCTACCGCACCGGTCTCGCCTTCGCGGGGCTGCCCTACGACGAGCGGTTCCTGGTTCACGGCGACTCGGAGTCGGCCGGTGCCGAGGAGGCCGTCGCCGCCCTGCTGTCGCTCGCCGTGCCGCCCACCGCGCTGGTCACCGGCAACAACGCGATGACCATCGGCGCCCTGCGCGCCCTGCGCGCCCACGGCCTGTCCGTGCCGGACGACATCGCGCTGTGCTGCTTCGACGACTTCGCCTGGGCGGATCTGTTCTCGCCGCGGCTCACCGCCATCGCCCAGCCCAGCAGGGACATCGGTGCCCGGGCCGTGAGCGTGCTGCTGGAGCGGCTCACCGAGCCGGACCGGCCGGCCCGGACCCTGCGGCTCCCCTGCACCTTCGTCCACCGCACGTCGTGCGGCTGCCCCGACCCGTCCGAGGAAGGAACCCCGTCGTGATCGTCGTCGCCGGTGAGGCCCTGATCGACCTGGTACCGCGGGGCACGGGAGCCCTCGCGGCGCTGCAGCCGGCGCTCGGCGGCGGCCCCTACAACACGGCGGTGGCCCTGGGCCGGCTCGGCTCCCCCGCCGCCTTCTGCTCCCGGGTGTCGTCCGACGCCTTCGGGGAGGCCCTGCTGGACCGGCTGCGGGACACCGGGGTGGACGTGTCGGCGGTGCAGCGCGGCCCCGAGCCCACGACGCTGGCCGTCGCGACGGTCGGCGCGGACGGCTCGGCGGCGTACTCCTTCTACGTCGAGGGGACGGCGGACCGGCTGTTCGAGGCGCCCTCCGCGCTGCCGGAGGGCACCCGCGCGGTCTCCTTCGGCACCTGTTCGCTGGTGCTGGAGCCGGGGGCGAGCGCGTACGAGGAGCTGATGCGCACGGCGGCCGCCCGGGGCGTGTTCACCGCGCTCGACCCGAACGTCCGGGCCGGACTGATCCCGGACGCGGACGCCTACCGGGCGCGGTTCAAGAGCTGGCTGCCGTCGGTGACGCTGCTGAAGCTGTCCGAGGAGGACGCCCGGTGGCTCGGCGGCACGCCCCAGGAGTGGCTCGCGGCCGGTCCGGCGGCGGTGGTGATCACCCGGGGCGGTGAAGGGCTGACCGCGTTCACCGCCGACGGCGGCACGTACTCCGTGCCGGGCGAGCGGGTGGAGGTCGTGGACACGATCGGCGCGGGCGACACCGTGAACGCCGCCCTGCTGCACGGCCTCGCGGTACGCGACGCGCTCAGCGGGCCGGCCCTTGCCGCACTGGGGCCGGACGGCTGGTCGGAGCTGCTGGGATTCGCGGCGCGGGCGGCGGCCGTCACCTGCTCCCGCGCGGGGGCGGAGCCGCCGTACGCGCACGAGCTGGCGCGCTGACCGGTCCTGGGCGGTCGGTGCTCCCGTGGAAGCGGTGCTTCAGCCCGTCTCCGCCACCGCCCGCAGCGCGCCCGGGCGGCGGCCGTTGAGGCGGTCCAGGGCCGCGGCCGTGGCGTCGTCCGCGGGCAGGTGGACGATGACGCGCTGGCCGTCGTCGGGGAGCGCGAGGGTCTCGTGCAGCAACCGCAGGGAGCCGGCCTCCGGGTGGTCCAGGTGCTGGGAGCCCGTCGTCCTGGGTGTCATGGCGAGGTCGGTGAACCGGTCGGCGAAGTCCGCCCCGGCCGTCACCGTCAGCTCGTCGGCCAGCTCGGCGAGGTACGGGTCCCTGAGCGGGACGCCGTGCCGGAGCCGGGCGACGAGGTCGTCGGCCACGCGGTCCCAGTCGCGGTAGGCACTGCGGGCACGCTCGTCGGTGAAGAGGTACCGCAGCAGGTTGGGCGGCTCGTCGTCGAGCAGGCCGATGGGGCCGACGAGCCGCTCGTAGCCGGCCGTGTGGGCGAGGACGTCGCCGATCCAGTTGACCACCAGGGCGGGAGCCGGCTCCAGGCGGTCCAGCAGGGCCCGTACGGTGGGGCGGGCCGTGCGGCTGAGCGCCGGGGCGGCCGCGCAGAGCAGGGGGTCGCCCCCGTCACCCTCCTTGGTCAGGCGGCGCAGCAGCATCCGGTCGGCCAGGGACAGGTTCAGGGCGTCGGCGAGGGCGCCGAGCACCTGGGCCGACGGGTTGCGGTCGCGGCCCTGTTCCAGCCGGGTGAGGTACTCGACGCTGATGCCGGCGAGCATGGCCAGCTCGGCGCGCCGCAGGCCCGGGGTGCGGCGGCGCGGGCCCGACGGGAGACCGGCCTCGGCGGGGGTGACGGCTTCGCGCCAGGTGCGCAGGTACGTGCCCAACTCGTTGTCGCTCACCCGCCCGAACGTACCGCGCACACGGGCGCGGAGGATGGCCCTGTCACTACCAGCCTCGGGCCGGTCTCCCTCGCGGGCCGTGCGGGCCGCAGGGTGGGGAGCATGACGAATGACACCGCCACCACCACCCTGCCGCTGGCCCCGGGGCACTGGGCCCTGGACCCGTTCCACTCCTCCGTGAACTTCACCATCCGGCACCTGGGCATCGCCAAGGTGCGGGGACGGTTCGAGCGGCTGGAGGCCGAGCTGTTCGTCGGGGAGCGGGTCGAGGACGTGCGGGTCTCCGCGACCGTCGACCTGGCCTCGATCGACACGGGCAACCCCGACCGGGACGCCCATGTGCGCGCCTCCGACCTGCTGGATGTCGAGAAACGCCCGACGATGACCTACCGCTCGACGCGGGTGTCGGGCGCGGGCGAGGACTGGACCATGGAGGGCGAGCTGACGATCGGCGACGTGACCCGCCCGGTGGCGCTCGCCGTGGAGTTCGGCGGGCTGGTCGACGTGCCGATGGACGGCAGCCGGCACGCCGGGTTCGAGGCGACGGGCGAGATCCGGCGCAGCGAGTTCGGGCTGGACTTCGCTCCCGGGCTGCTCGGCGAAGTGGTGAAGATCCAGCTGGACATGCAGTTCGTGGAGCCGAAGAGCGCCTGACCGGTCACCCGGCCGGAAACGCGCCGTGCCCCACGGGAGTCACCCGTGGGGCACGGCGCGTGCGGCGTGAGACGTCAGCCCTTGGCCGTCCGCGTGGTCTTCTTCGCGGCCGCCCCGGTGCTCTTGGCGGTCTTGGCGGCGGCCTTCTCGGTGGTGGTGCCGGTGACCCGCCTGGTGGCGGTCTTCTTGGCCCTGGCCTGGGCCGGGACCGTCTTCTTCGCGGCCGTCCGGCGCGGGGCCCGGACCGAGGACGCGTCGCTGATGCGGTCGGCGCCGAGGATCTCCCGGAGGAACTTGCCGGTGTGGCTGGCCGGGACGGCGGCGACCTCCTCGGGCGTGCCCTCGGCGACGACCAGACCGCCGCCGGCGCCGCCCTCGGGCCCCATGTCGATGATCCAGTCGGCGGTCTTGATCACGTCGAGGTTGTGCTCGATGACGATGACCGTGTTGCCCTTGTCGACCAGGCCGGACAGGACCTTCAGCAGCTTGCTGATGTCCTCGAAGTGCAGACCGGTGGTCGGCTCGTCCAGGACGTAGACCGTGCGGCCGGTGGAGCGCTTCTGCAGTTCGCTGGCGAGCTTCACGCGCTGCGCCTCGCCGCCGGACAGGGTGGTCGCGGCCTGGCCGAGGCGGACGTAGCCGAGGCCGACGTCCTTGAGCGTGTTCAGGTGCCGGGCGATCGCGGGGACGGCCTCGAAGAACTCGGTGGCCTCCTCGATCGGCATGTTCAGCACCTCGGCGATGGACTTGCCCTTGTAGTGGACCTCCAGGGTCTCCCGGTTGTACCGGGCGCCGTGGCAGACCTCGCACGGGACGTAGACGTCCGGGAGGAAGTTCATCTCGATCTTGATGGTGCCGTCGCCCGCGCAGTTCTCGCAGCGGCCGCCCTTGACGTTGAAGGAGAAGCGGCCGGGCATGTAGCCGCGGACCTTCGCCTCGGTGGTCTCGGCGAACAGCTTGCGGATGTGGTCGAAGACGCCGGTGTACGTGGCCGGGTTCGAGCGCGGGGTGCGGCCGATGGGCGACTGGTCGACGTGGACGACCTTGTCGACGAGGTCGTCGCCGTCCACGCGCGTGTGCCGTCCGGGCACGCTCCTCGCGCCGTTCAGCTCGCGGGCCAGGTGCGTGTACAGGATGTCGTTGACCAGCGTCGACTTGCCGGATCCGGAGACGCCGGTGACGGCCGTGAACACGCCCAGGGGGAACGAGACGTCGATGTCCTGGAGGTTGTTCTCCCGGGCGCCGTGCACCGTGAGCTGCCGGGAGGGGTCCAGCGGGCGCCGGACGTCGGGCAGCGGGATGGCCTTCCGCCCGGACAGGTACTGGCCGGTCTGCGACTCCTCGTTGGCAAGGAGCTCCTTCAGGGAGCCGCTGTGCACGACCTTGCCGCCGTGCTCACCGGCGCCGGGGCCGATGTCGACGATCCAGTCGGCGGTCTTGATGGTGTCCTCGTCGTGCTCCACGACGATGAGCGTGTTGCCCATGTCGCGCAGCCGGACCAGGGTCTCGATCAGCCGGTGGTTGTCGCGCTGGTGCAGGCCGATGGAGGGCTCGTCCAGGACGTAGAGCACGCCGACCAGGCCGGAGCCGATCTGGGTGGCCAGGCGGATGCGCTGGGCCTCGCCTCCGGAAAGCGTGCCGGCCGCGCGGTTGAGCGAGAGGTAGTCCAGGCCGACGTCGACCAGGAACCGCAGCCGCTCGTTGACCTCCTTCAGCACGCGCTCGGCGATCTTCTTGTCGCGGGCGGTCAGCTTCAGCTCGCCCAGGAAGTCCGCGCAGTCGCTGATCGACATCGCGGAGACCTCGGCGATGGACTTGCCCATGATCGTGACCGCGAGGACGATCGGCTTCAGCCGCGTGCCCTCACAGGTGGGGCAGGGCACCTCGCGCATGTAGCCCTCGAAGCGCTCGCGGCTGGAGTCGCTCTCGGCCTCGCTGTGCCGGCGCTTGACGAAGGGGACGGCGCCCTCGAAGGCCGTGGTGTAGCGGCGCTCGCGCCCGTAGCGGTTGCGGTAGCGGACCTCGACCTGGGTCTTGTGGCCGTGCAGCAGGGCCTTCTTGGCGCGCTGCGGCAGCCCGGCGAAGGGGATGTCCGTGCGGAAGCCCAGCGCGTCGGCGAGGGCGCCGATCAGACGGCCGAAGTAGTCCTTGGTGTGGCCGTGCGACCACGGGTGGATGGCACCCTCGTCGAGGCTCTTGTCCGGGTCCGGGACGATCAGCTCCGGGTCGACCTCCATGCGCGTGCCGATGCCGGTGCAGTCCGGGCAGGCGCCGAAGGGCGAGTTGAAGGAGAAGGAGCGCGGCTCCAGCTCCTCGAAGGACAGGTCGTCGTACGGGCAGTACAGGTGCTCCGAGAACATGCGCTCGCGCTCGGGGTCGTCCTCGGGGAGGTCGACGAAGTCGAGCACGACCATGCCGCCGGACAGGCCGAGGGCCGTCTCGACGGAGTCGGTCAGGCGGCGCTTGGCGCCCTCCTTGACGGTGAGGCGGTCGACGACCACCTCGATGGTGTGCTTCTCCTGCTTCTTCAGCGTCGGCGGGTTCGACAGCTGGACCGTCTCGCCGTCGACCCGCGCGCGGGAGTAGCCCTTGGTCTGCAGGTCGGCGAAGAGGTCGACGAACTCGCCCTTGCGCTCGCGCACCAGCGGCGACAGCACCTGGAAGCGGCTGCCCTCGGGCAGTTCCAGGACCCGGTCGACGATGGCCTGCGGCGACTGGCGCGAGATCGGGCGGTGGCACTCGGGGCAGTGCGGCTTGCCGATGCGCGCGAAGAGCAGGCGCAGGTAGTCGTAGACCTCGGTGATCGTGCCGACCGTGGAGCGCGGGTTGCGCGAGGTGGACTTCTGGTCGATGGAGACGGCCGGGGACAGGCCCTCGATGAAGTCGACGTCCGGCTTGTCCATCTGGCCGAGGAACTGCCGGGCGTAGGAGGAGAGGGACTCGACGTAGCGCCGCTGCCCCTCCGCGAAGATGGTGTCGAAGGCCAGCGAGGACTTGCCCGACCCCGACAGGCCCGTGAAGACGATGAGCGAGTCGCGCGGGAGGTCGAGCGAGACGTTCTTGAGGTTGTGCTCGCGCGCTCCACGAACGATGAGACGGTCGGCCACGCCGGTCCGCACCTTTCTTGAGAGAAGTGACAGGGGCGGGGCCCCCGTCCTTCTCAGACTAGGGGGAGCCACTGACAACGCCGGTCGGATTCACGGGTTGCCAACAAACCCCGGCTCTCCAGCATGCCCGACGCCACGTCCGACCATATAGCACGTGCTTTCGATTTACGGCACTCCTTCACCACCTTCACCCGAAGGAGTGGCGGAGCTAGGGTCAGCACCATGATTGATCACGCTCATGACCTGGCGTCTGTACGTGACGCGACCGAGCGGCTGCTGACCGCAGTCGGCACCCTGGACAACGCCGCTGTGACGCAGCCGTCACGCCTGCCCGGCTGGACCCGCGGCCACGTCCTTGCCCACCTCGCCCGGAACGCGGACGCTCTCGTGAACGTCCTGGAGGGCCGCCCCATGTACGTCTCCGGCGAGGCCCGGGACGCCGACATCGAGCGGGACGCCCCCCGCGCCCTCGGCGTCCAGCTCGCCGACCTGCGGGAGAGCGCCGCCCGCTTCCAGAAGGCCGGCGACGCCCCCGCGGACTGGTCGCGCACGGTGGAGCTGCGCAACGGAGTCAAGGACTCCGCGGCCCGGGTGCCGTTCCGGCGGTGGGTGGAGGTGGAGCTGCACCACGTGGACCTGGGCATCGGGTACGAGCTGGAGGACCTGCCGGAGGAGTTCACGGAGCGGGAGATCGACTTCCTCGCGGACCGGTTCGCCGGTCATCCCGACGTGCCGTCCACCCGCCTGACGGACGGCACGCGCGCGTGGAGCACGGGACGCCGGCCCGGCGACGGACCGGAGGTGACCGTCACCGGGAGCCCCGCGGACCTCCTGGGGTGGCTGGCCGGGCGCCGCGACGGGGCCGCGCTGACGGTGGACGGCGGGCCGCTTCCGGCACTGCCCCCGTTGTAGGACCCGGGCCCCTGCCCCGCTATAGGCTGGCGGACATGACGTACAGCGGACAGGTGACGGTCGGCGGGCCTGCCGACGTGCACGAGCTCAAGGACCTGATGATCACGAAGATCGCGGTGGGTCCGATGAACAACAACGCCTATCTGCTGCGCTGCCGCGCCACGGACGAGCAGCTGCTGATCGACGCCGCCGACGAGGCGCAGACGCTGCTCGGCATGATCGGCGACGACGGGATCGCGTCGGTCGTCACGACCCACCGGCACGGCGACCACTGGCAGGCGCTCGCCGAGGTCGTGGCGGCCACCGGCGCCCGCACGTACGCGGGCCGGGAGGACGCCGAGGGCATCCCCGTACGCACGGACGTCCTGGTGGACGACGGCGACACGATCCGGGTGGGGCAGGTGGAGCTCACCGCGCGCCACCTGGTCGGGCACACTCCCGGTTCGATCGCCCTCGTCTACGACGACCCGCACGGGCATCCCCATGTGTTCACGGGGGACTGTCTGTTCCCGGGCGGTGTGGGCAACACCCACCAGGACCCCAAAGCGTTCGCCAGCCTCATCCACGACGTCGAGACCAAGATCTTCGACGTCCTCCCGGACGAGACGTGGGTCTACCCGGGACACGGCAACGACACGAGCCTCGGCGCGGAGCGCCCGCACCTGCCGGAGTGGCACGCGCGCGGGTGGTGACCGACCGCGCGGGGCGCGGGCACGCCGAGGCGTGCGCCGCGCACGCGCCCCGTGTGAATCGTTCGCACACGCCGGTCTCGCACACGCGCTCCCCTCGTGTCCGCGTACGCGCTGAACTGGTGGCAGCCCCGCGCAGGATGACATCTCCTGGGCGGACGGGCCGCCGGTCTGTCGATCCCCGCCCTCGACCGGCGGCCCCGGCGACTGCCGGAAACGGCGGGCGACAAGGGCAGTTCACGCGCCCGCAACACCCGTTCCCACTATCCGGACATTCCTTGCCGTGACCTCGACAAAGAGGACCGTCGGCTGTCAATCTCCCGCCATGCGTCCCCTCCAGCGCGCCCTGCGCCGCACCGCCGTCGCCGTCGCCGTCCTCACCACCGCCGTGAGCTGTGCCCCGCAGCCCGAGAGCGCGGACGAGCCGTCGGCGTCGGCCTCCCCCTCGTGCGCGAAGGGCGAGCTGGCCACCGAGACACCGGGCAGGCTGACGGTCGCGACCGACGAACCCGCCTACGAGCCCTGGTTCAAGGACGACGACCCCGCCAACGGCAAGGGCTTCGAGTCCGCGGTGGCCTACGCCGTCGCCGAGCGCCTCGGGTACGGCAAGGACCAGGTCGTCTGGCAGACCGTCCCCTTCAACAAGGCCTTCGCCCCCGGCGACAAGACCTTCGACTTCGACATCAACCAGGTGTCCGTCAGCGACGAGCGCAAGAAGGCCGTGGACTTCTCGTCCGGCTACTACGACGTCCGTCAGGCCGTCGTCGCGCTGAAGAACTCCCGGGCGGCGACGGCGAGGAGCGTCGCCGACCTGACGGGCGTGAAGCTGGGCGCCCAGGTCGGCACCACCAGCCTCGACTACATCAACGACGTGGTGCGGCCCACGCGGGCGCCCGCAGTGTACGGCAAGAACGACCAGGCCAAGTCCGCACTGAGGAACGGACAGGTCGACGCCATCGTCGTGGACCTGCCGACCGCCTTCTACATCACCGGGGCCGAGGTGACGGACGCGAGGATCGTCGGCCAGTTCGAGCACCGGGGCGGGACGCCCGAGCAGTTCGGGCTCGTCCTCGACAAGGGCAGCGCGCTCACCGCCTGCGTCTCGCGGGCCGTGGACGAGCTGCGCGGTGACGGCACGCTCGGGCAGCTCGAGAAGCGGTGGCTGTCGGACGCCGTCGACGCGCCGGTGCTCAAGTGACGGGAACAGGTGCCGGGGAACAGGCGACGGGGAACACGTGACGGTGAACAAGGAGGAGCTGACCGAGGGCTCCGGCGAGCACGACGGGTACGTCCCCTCCCCACGGCGCCTGGAGCGTGAGCGCTACCGGCGCGGCCGCGCCCGGCGCGCGACGGCGATCGGCGCGGTGTCGACCCTGGTCACCGGAGCCGTCCTCTACCTGGTCGTGGTCGGCGCTCCGGGCTGGCCGCGCACCAAGGAGACGTTCTTCGACTGGGGTTACGCGCGTGAGGCGCTCCCGAAGGTCCTCGAAGGGCTCTGGCTGAACGTCCGGCTGCTGCTGGTCTGCGGGGCCGCGGTGCTCGTCCTCGGCATGCTGATCGCCGTCGCGCGGACACTGCGCGGCCCGGTGTTCTTCCCGCTGCGGTTCCTGGCCGCCGCGTACACCGACTTCTTCCGCGGGCTGCCGCTCATCATCAACCTGATGATCGTGGTCCTCGGCGTCCCGGCACTGCGGCTGCAGGGGGTGACCGTCGACCCGGTGCTCCTCGGCGGCGCGGCGCTCACCCTGACCTACTCGGCGTACGTGGCCGAGGTGTTCCGGGCCGGCATCGAGTCCGTGCACCCCTCGCAGCGCGCCGCGGCCCGTTCGCTCGGGCTCAGCAACCGGCAGGCGCTGCGGTACGTGGTGCTGCCGCAGGCGGTGCGCCGGCAGGTGCCGCCGCTGCTCAACGACCTGGTGTCGCTGCAGAAGGACACCGGGCTGGTCTCGATCGGCGGCGCGGTGGACGCCGTGCGGGCCGCCGACATCATCGTGGGGCGCAGCCTCAACTACACGCCGTACATCGTGGCCGGCCTGGTGTTCGTCGCGCTGACCATCCCCATGACCCGCTTCACGGACTGGGTGACGGCACGCATGGACCGCCGACGGGCCCAGGGAGGAGTCGCATGAGCGGGACGCCCGTGCTGCGGATGGAGTCCGTCCGCAAGAGCTTCGGCGGTTCGGTCGTGCTCCGGGACGTCGACCTGGAGGTCGCCCCGCACACGGTGACCGCGCTGATCGGCGCCTCCGGCTCCGGCAAGTCCACGCTGCTGCGGTGCGCCAACCTGCTGGAGGAGATCGACGACGGGGCGATCTGGCTGGACGGCGAGGAGATCACCGACCCGCGTGCCGACCAGGACGCCGTCCGCCGCCGGATCGGGGTGGTGTTCCAGGCGTACAACCTGTTTCCGCACATGACCGTTCTGGAGAACATCACGCTCGCTCCGCGCCGGGTGCACGGGGTGCCCCGAGCCGAGGCGGAGGCACGCGCGCGTGAGCTGCTTCAGCGGCTGGGGCTCGCCGGGAAGGCGGGTGAGTACCCGGACCGGCTGAGCGGCGGCCAGCAGCAGCGCGTGGCGATCGTGCGCGCCCTCGCCGTGCGCCCCCGCCTGCTGCTCCTCGACGAGATCACCGCCGCCCTCGGCCCCGAGCTGGTGGGTGAGGTCCTGACCGTCGTGCGCGGCCTGAAGGAGGAGGGCATGACCATGGTGCTGGCCACGCACGAGATGGGATTCGCCCGGGAGGTCGCCGACCAGGTGTGTTTCCTGGAGGGCGGTGTGGTGCTGGAACGCGGCACCCCCGAGCAGGTCTTCGGCCGGCCGCGGCAGGAGCGCACCCGGCGGTTCCTGCGGCGGATCGTGGAGGCGGGGCGCCTGTGAGAACGGCACGCCGCCCCTGAGCACCGCACCTCACCCTCCGCGGACCGCACGCCCCTCGGCGGACCGCACGCCCGGCGGCCGGGGTTCACGCCTCGGCGTGACCCGCCCCCGCCAGCGCCGCGACGCGCTCCACGCCGAACACGTACCCCTGTACTCCGCACCCGGCGATGACCCCGTCGGCGCGCAGGGAGACGAAGGAGTGGTGCCGGAACGACTCGCGCCGGTGGATGTTGGAGATGTGGACCTCGATCACGGGCATGCCGTCGCAGGTGTTGAGGGCGTCGAGGAGGGCGACGGAGGTGTGCGAGTAGGCGCCCGGGTTGATCACGATCCCGCAGTGGTTCAGCCGTGCCTCGTGGATCCAGTCCACCAACTCGCCCTCATGGTTGGACTGCCGGAAGTCCACCGTGCCGCCGTGCGCGGCCGCCGCCTTGGCGCACAGCGCCTCGACGTCGGCGAGGGTGTCGGAGCCGTAGATCTCCGGCTGACGCTGGCCCAGCAGGTTGAGGTTGGGGCCGTTGAGGATCATGATCGGGGCGTTGGCCAGGGTGCGGCGCACGGTACCTCCGGTCCGTTCGGGTCGGGCGGCCCGCGACGGACCGCTGCTCACCGCCGGTTTATCACGGTGCGCCGACAGCCCGCCTGGCCGTAGCCTCACCGCATGACGAGCCCCGCCTACCCGCCCAAGCCGTCGCCCGGTGACCGCATCGCCGTGCTCTCGCCCTCGTCCGGCCTGCCGGGGCTCTTCCCGCTCCCCTACGAACTGGGCCTGGAGCGGCTGCGCACGGAGTACGGGCTGGAGCCGGTCGAGTACCCGGCGACCCGTCGCATGGGGTCCACGCCCCGGGAGCGGGCCGCCGACATCCACGCCGCGTTCGCCGACCCGGACATCAAGGCGGTCATCGCGTCGATCGGCGGCGACGACCAGATCACCGTGCTGCCGTACCTGGACCGAGAGGTGATCCGGGCCGGCCCGAAGCCGTTCTTCGGGATGAGCGACAACATCAACCTGCTCGCGTTCCTGCGCAACAGCGGCATCGTCGCCTACCACGGCGGCAGCGTCATGTGCGAGCTGGGCCGCCCCGGCGCCATGCACCCGCAGACCGCCGACTCCCTCCGGGCGGCCCTGTTCACGTCGGGCCCGTACGAGTTGCGGCCCGCCGAGCGGTGGCGGGACGTCGACCGGGACTGGGCCGACCCGGCGACCTTCGACGCCGAACCGGAGACCCGCCCCGGCACCGGATGGACCTGGGTCAACCCCGACCGGGTGGTGGAGGGCCGCAGTTGGGGCGGCTGTCTGGAGATCGTCGGCTGGCTGCTGATGGCGGACCGGGAGGTCTCGCACGACCTCTCCGAGTACGACGGCGGTGTCCTGCTGCTGGAGACCTCGGAGGACATGCCGAGCGCCACGGAGGTGTACTGCACGGTCCGGAACATGGGCGAGCGCGGGTTGCTCCGGCGCTTCTCGGCCCTGCTGATGGGCCGTGCCAAGACCTGGTCCCTGGAACGCCGCAACAGCCCGGAGGAATCCGCCCGTTACGCCGCCGAACAGCGCGAGGCCGTGCTGCGCGCCATGCACGCCTACGCCCCCGGCACCACGATCGTCTTCGACGTGGACTTCGGGCACACCGATCCGCAACTGGTGATCCCGTACGGGGGCACGGTGCGCGTGGACGGGCCGGCCCGGCGCATCACGGTCACCTACTGAGAACCCCGGGCCCACCACGCGCCCCCGTAACCGCCGGTCACCGTGGGTAGTTGACGCGGCATGCACGACGTACGCACCGTAAGGGCACCCTCCATGCCGCGCCTCGCGGCCGCCTCGCTCGCCGGCACGGCCATCGAGTTCTACGACTTCTTCGTCTACGGCACCGCGGCGGCACTGATCCTGGGGCCGCTGTTCTTCCCGACCTTCTCGCCGGTGGCGGGGACGCTGGCCGCCTTCGCCACCTTCGGCGTGGGCTTCGTGGCCAGGCCGCTGGGCTCGGTGCTGTTCGGACACATCGGCGACCGGCGCGGGCGGCGGCCCGTCCTCGTCGCCTCGCTGCTGCTGACCGGAGCCTCCACGGTCGCGGTCGGCTGCGTGCCGACCTACGACACGATCGGCGTGGCCGCTCCCCTGCTGCTCCTGGTGCTGCGCTTCCTGCAGGGGCTGGGACTCGGCGGGGAGTGGGGCGGGGCGGTGCTGCTGACGGTGGAACACGCGCCCGCCGGACGGCGCGGGCTGTGGTCGAGCTTCCCGCAGGTCGGGCCGGCCCTGGGGTTCCTGCTCGCCAACGGGGTGGTCCTGGGACTGTCCTCGGCGCTGTCCGAGGAGCAGTTCGCCGCATGGGGGTGGCGGGTGCCGTTCTGGGTCGCGGGCGTGCTGGCCGTGGTGGGGCTGTGGCTGCGCTCCTCGCTCGCCGAGAGCCCGCGCTTCCTGGAGCTCGACGAGCACGCGCGCGTGCCGCTCGTCGAGGTCGTGCGCCATCACTGGCGCCTCCTCCTGCTGACCGGCGGCGCCCTCGCCATCGGCTACGCGATCTTCTACGCCGTGACGACCTGGTCCCTCGCCTACGGCACGGAGCGGCTCGGTGTCGGCCGCGATGTCATGCTGACCTGCATCATGGCCGCGGTGGTGGTGAAGGGCGCGCTCACGCCCCTGGTGGCGCTGCTCGGCGACCGCTACGGGCGGCGGCCGCTGTGCCTGACCGGCTGCGCCGCCGCGGCCCTGTGGATGTTCCCGATGGTCGCGCTGCTCGCCACCGGCGCGCCGCTGCCGATGTTCCTCGGCTTCCTCGGCGCGATGCTCTCGTTCATCACGATGTTCGCCGTGATCGCCGCGTACCTGCCGGAGCTCTACGAGCCGCGGGTGCGCTGCACCGGTGCCGCCGTCGGCTACAACCTCGGCGGTGTCTTCGGGGGCGCGCTCACCCCGATCGTGGCCACGGCCCTCGCCGAACAGGGCGGTCGGGTGCCGTGGGGTGTGGCCGCGTACCTGACGGCGATCGCGCTGTTCAGTCTGGCGTGCTTCGCGATGCTGCCGGAGACACGGCCGGTGCCGGCCGGGGCGGCCGCCGAGGCGGCTTGAGACGGGCACGGAGGGACGAGCGTGCGTAAGCGCTCGCGCAAGCGCTTACGCGCCCTCATGGGTTGACAGCCTCACCGGTTGACACCCTCACCGGTTGACCCCCTCACGGGTTGATCGCCAGCTCCAGGTACGCGGCGAACAGCACCAGGTGGACGCCGCCTTGAAGCGGCGTCGCCCGGCCGGGTACGACGGTCAGCGAGGCGACCACCACCGTCAGGGCGAGCAGCACCATGTGCGTGGCGCCGAGGCCGAGGACCAGGGGGCCGGAGAGCCAGAGCGAGGCGAGCGCGACGGCGGGGATGGTCAGGCCGATGCTGGCCATCGCCGAACCGAGGGCGAGGTTCAGGCTGGTCTGGACACGGTCGCGGCGGGCGGAGCGCAGGGCGGCGATGGTCTCCGGCAGGAGAACCAGCAACGCGATGATCACACCGACGACGGCGTGGTGCAGACCCGCCGCCTCCACTCCGGACTCGATGGTGGGCGAGACCCCTTTGGCCAGGCCGACCACCCCGATCAGGGCCAGACCCAGCAGTCCCAGGCTGACCAGGGCGGTGCGGGCGGTCGGCGCCTCGGCGTGCGCCTCCGTGGTGATCACCTCGCCGTGCCGGGTGATCGGCAAGAAGTAGTCCCGGTGCCGCACGGTCTGCGTCGTGACGAACAGGCCGTACAGCACCAGCGAGGACAGCGCAGCGAAGGTCAGCTGGACCGTGGAGAACTCCGGGCCGGGCTTGCTGGTGGTGAACGTCGGCAACACCAGGCTGAGCGTGGCCAGGGTGGCGACGGTCGCGAGTGCCGCCCCGGTGCCCTCGGGGTTGAAGACGGCCGTGCGGTGCCGCAGCGAGGCCACCAGCAGACACAGCCCGATGATGCCGTTGCAGGTGATCATCACGGCGGCGAAGACCGTGTCGCGCGCCAGGCTCGCGGTCTTGTCCCCGCCGTCGACCATGAGGGTGACGATGAGGGCGACCTCGATGATCGTCACGGCGACGGCGAGGACGAGGGAGCCGAACGGTTCGCCGACCCGGTGGGCCACCACCTCGGCGTGGTGCACCGCTGCCAGCACGGCTCCCGCGAGGACCAGCGTCACCAGGGCGACGATCGCGCCGGGCAGCTCGCGCCCCCAGGTGAGCACCAGCAGCACGGCGGCCAGCACGGGCACCAGGGTCGTCCACTGTGCCACGAGCGGCCGGCGCCGAGCGATCATGCAGTGATCGTCCCAGAGGTGGCGGAGCCCCGCACTCCGGTCGTGCGGGCCCCGTCACCCGCGGGACGCCCTACGTGAGGTCACGCGCGTCCAGCAGGTCGCAGTTGGTGTAGACCCGGTCGCCGATGCAGAGCGCGCCCACCCGTTCCGCCAGTCTGCTGGTCTCGGGGTCGTCGCTGTTGCGCATGGCCTCCTCGTACGAGTCGAACTCGATGAGGGCCAGGTAGCGGCGGGGGTTGTCCCGGTCCTTCAGGAGCGTCCGGCGGGTGGGGCCGCCCGACCGGCCGGCCAAGCGCTGCCCGGCTTCTTCGAAGATCTGCTCCATCTCGTCCAAGCGCTCGGTCTCGAAGTCGATGATCTGAACGAACTTCACGGCACCTCCAGCCGGCCACGGCGCCCCCGGGACGGGGAACGCGCTCAGGACCAAGCAAGCACCGGGACCGGTGGTCGGCAATTCGCCGACCACCGGTCCGGGTGATGGTTGTTCCTGCGTCCGACGGGGTCAGACGTCGATGCTGTCCTTCGGAGCGCTTCCGCTCTCCCCCTGTGCCGCCTCGGCCGCCGCCTGCTTCTTGGAGGCCCGGAGGCTGGTGATCGTGGTGACGATCAGGACGGAGCAGATCACGCCGAGCGAGACCGGAATGCTGATCTCGGGGACGTGCACCCCGGACTCGTGCAGGGCGTGCAGCACCAGCTTCACGCCGATGAAGCCCAGGATGATCGACAGGCCGTAGCTGAGGTGGACCAGCTTCTTGAGCAGGCCGCCGATGAGGAAGTACAGCTGGCGCAGACCCATCAGGGCGAACGCGTTGGCGGTGAAGACGATGTACGGGTCCTGGGTCAGGCCGAAGATCGCGGGGATGGAGTCCAGGGCGAACAGGACGTCCGTCATGCCGATCGCGAGCATCACGACCAGCATCGGGGTCATGACCCGCTTGCCGTTCTCCTGGATCCACAGCTTGGTGCCGTGGTAGCGGTCGGCCACGCCGAAGCGTCGCTCGACGGCCTTGAGGAGCTTGTTCTCCTCCCACTCCTCGTCCTCCTCCTCCGCGCGGGCCTCCTGGATGAGCTTCCAGGCGGTCCAGATGAGGAAGGCGCCGAAGAGGTAGAACACCCACGAGAAGCTGGCGAGGATCGCGGCACCGGCTGCGATGAAGATCGCGCGCAGGACCAGGGCGATGAGGACGCCGATGAGCAGCACGCGCTGCTGGTACTGCGAGGGCACCGCGAACTTCGCCATGATCAGGACGAAGACGAACAGGTTGTCGACGCTCAGTGACTTCTCGGTGATGAAGCCCGCGAAGAACTCACCGGCCGGCTGACCGCCGGCGAAGACCAGCAGGCCGAGCCCGAAGAGCACGGCGAGGACGATCCAGACGATCGTCCAGATTCCGGCTTCCTTGATCGACACGTCGTGCGGCTTGCGGCCGATGAAGAAGTCGACCGCGATGAGGGCGGCCAGGCCCACGATCGTCAGGACCCATAGGGTCACGGAAACATCCACTGCGCCTCCGGCAGTCGTCACGGCAAAAGTCAGCGTCGTAGCTGCCGGAGGTCTCTTCCACCCAAGGATGGGCCGACGCCCCGGGACCAGGTGCGGTCTTCACCGACCTGCTCCGTATTGACGGGTACGCCGCAGCAGACAGGGAGTACTCCCCTCCGTGCCCTCCACACTACCCAATCACCAAGAGCAGGTAAAGCGCTTGGCAAAAGAAAGACCAAGAACGCTGGTCAGGAGGCTTTACGCGTACTTGGTACGGGCCGCCGCGACCCGCGCGAGCACCTGCTGGAGCACCTGACTCCCGGGCGGCACGAGCGACGGCTCGTACGTCCAGGCGTGGCCGACCCACGGGTCGGCGAGGTGGTCGTCGGGCACGGGCGTCAGTCGCAGCAGGGAGCGCCACAACGGGTCCAGCAACGGCCCGTACGCGGAGGACTCCTCACGGTCGGCCACCATCATCAGGTGGACCCCGAAGGCGGGACCCTCGTCGGCGAGATAGCGCAACTGGTTCACCGCCCGGTCGTCGAAGCCGTGCGGGAAGTCGTTGACGATCAGCAACTGCTGGGCGGTGTCGAACCCGGGCGGGAGGGCGTCCGCGGCGCCGCCCCGGACCGCCATCTGCACCAGGTCGACCCGCTGGGTCAGCCGGGTCAGCACGTCCGTCACGCCCGCCGCGCCGAGCGCGGGCGGGGCCGCGAGCACACCGCTCTGCACGAGGGGCGCCAGCGGCTGCGCTCCCGAGCCGGCCGGGTCGACGACGTGGACGGTGAACTCGCCCGCCGGGTAGACGGCGAGCAGCCGCGCCGCGTGCGCGACCGCCGTCTCCATGGCGAGACGTGCCAGGGAGTGGGCGTCGGCGAACGAACCGTCGGACGACGCGGTGCGACCGCTGTCGATCCACAGGCCGCGCTCCAGCGGCAGCCGGACCAGCATCGGGATCCGGACCCCTTCCGCCTCGGGAAGGTGGAGGTCGCCCAGGCGCAGGGCCATGGGGATCTCCATCGGCACCCGGTAGGCGTGCCACACCGGGTTGTCCCAGCGGGCGTACGCCGGTGGCAGGGCCGGTTCGACGACGTCCGCCTCGGCCTGCAGCTGGGCGAGGTCCCGGTCGAGGGCTTCCCGGGCCTGGTCGACGAGCTGGGCGTGCCGGGCGCGGGCCGCCTCGCGGGCCGCGTCGCCCTGCCCGCCGGTCCGGCTGCGCGGGTCGGACAGGACCTGTTCGAGTTCCTTGTCCATGCGGGACTCGGCGAAGTCGACGGCGCTGCGGTAGGCGGCCGTGGTCCGGGCGAGGTCCTCGAACATGCCCCACACCTGGTTGTAGAGCCGCTCCTCCATGGACCAGCCGGTCGCGTCGCCCGCGACGGGCTGGGCGGGCTGTCCGGGCGCGGCCGGGGGCGCGGTGGGCGGCGGCGGGGGCGGGGCGGCGTTCTGCCGGCGCGGGTGGCTGTAGTCGATCGGGCCGCCGCCCGCCGCGGGAGTCGACGGCTGGGTGACGGCGTGGGGGTCCGCTGTGGCGCCGGGGTACGACGACGGCGGCTGCGGGGTCGTTTGTCCCGGGCCGCCGGACGTCTGGCCGCCGTACGGGGACACCGGCGGGACCGGCCCGGGCTGGGGTGCCGGGCCGCCCTGGTCCGGGCCGAGCGCCGGGGCCGCCGCCTGCCGGGAGCGGTCGCCCTCCGCGGTGCGCGGCGGGGGTGCCTGCACCGAGCGCGCCAGTCCGTGGGCCACCGCCTCGTCGATGCTGCCGGCGAGCTGCTGGGCCTGCGGCAGGCCCTGGTCGGTGAGGAGTTCGGCGAGGCCACCGGCGTAGCCCTGGCCGACGGCGCGCACCTTCCAGGCGCCCTGCCGGCGGTAGAGCTCCAGGGCGACGACGGCCGACTCCGCGTCCAGGCCGTGGATGGTGTAGCTGGCGATCTCGGCGCCGTCGAGACCGGTGACGGCGACGAACGGGGCGGCCACGGAGCCGAAACGGACCGGGCCCGCTCCGCCGGTGGGCAGGGCGAGCAGCACGCCGACCCGGTGGACGGTCTCGGGCATGGCGTCCAGGTCCACGGCGAGGCGGTGGTCCGCGGCGGCCTGCCGGGAGACCTCGAGACCCGGCTGGGTGGGCGCGCCCGGGTGGGCGACCCACTCCACGCCGTGGATCCGGCCGTGCTCGTCGCTGAGCGCGGCCGCGGCCACGATCGGCGTGCCGGCCGAGATCCGGATCTCGAGACGGGCCTGGGAGAGCGGGTGGTTCTGCCCCCGCACCAGCTCGGCCGTCATCGCCTTTCGTCCCCCTGTGTCGTTGTCTGGTGTCGTGTGCTGCCCGCCGGGCCCGCCGGTCCGGGCCGCGGGGTGCTCTCAGAGCACCGGCAGGATCGCCGGCATCAGGTCCTGGAAGGTGCGGCCGTTGGCCGGGTTGCCCAGGGCCGTCATCGTCCAGCCGGAGCCCGAGCGGTGCACCTTGGCCATGATCTGGGCCGTGTACTGGCCGCCGCCGGCCAGCGTGTAGCGGGCGAGCTCCTGGCCGTTGGTCTCGTCGACGAGGCGGCAGAACGCGTTCTGCACCTCCTGGAACGTCTGGCCCGTGAAGGAGTTCACGGTGAAGACGATCTGGTCGATGTGGACCGGGACCCGAGACAGGTCGACGAGGATCGCCTCGTCGTCGCCGCCCTGGCCGACACCGCCGACGAGGTTGTCGCCGGTGTGGCGGACCGAGCCGTCGTCGCTCACCAGGTGGCGGAAGAAGACCACGTCGACCGGCTGCTTGTCGGCGAACAGCACGGCGGAGGCGTCGAGGTCGACCTCTCGCGTACGCGAGCCGAACAGGCCGCGCCGGGGAGCCGCCTGCCAGCCGAGACCCATGCGCACCGCGGTCAGGCTGCCCCCGTCGTTCTTCTGCAGACTGATGGCCTGACCCTTGGTCATGTTGACGGTCACGCGCTGATTCCCCTCTCGAACGTCCCCTGTTGCCGCGCGGTCGCGGTTGACCAGCACCTTACGCAGGGGCACTGACAGTGACGTAGCCCGCTCCGCACTTTGTGTCGGTCTTGCAACACAGCGCGTACGCGGTGCGCCGTCAGGCCAGACCGGCCTCCTTCATCTGGCGCAGTTCCTTCTTCATCTCGGAGACCTCGTCGCGCAGCCGGGCCGCGATCTCGAACTGGAGGTCCGCGGCGGCGGCCCGCATCCGCACGGTGAGTTCCTCGATCTGCTCGGCGAGTTCGGCCGCGGGGCGGTCGGTCGGCACCGTCTCCTTGGACGCCTTGCCCTTGCCCTTGGCGGGCTTGGCCAGCTCGGCCGCCTTGCCGAGGGAGGGCACGGGCGCCTTGGTGCCGCCGCCGTCCTTCCTCGACTTGCGGTAGCCCGAGCCGAGCAGCTGCTCCGTGTCGACGTCCTCGCGGGCGATCTGGGCGACGATGTCGTTGATCTTCTTGCGCAGGGGCTGCGGGTCGATGCCCTTCTCCGTGTTGTACGCGATCTGCTTCTCCCGGCGGCGGTTGGTCTCGTCGATGGCCTTCTCCATCGCCGGGGTGATCTTGTCGGCGTACATGTGGACCTGGCCGGAGACGTTGCGCGCGGCGCGGCCGATGGTCTGGATCAGGGACGTGCCGGAGCGCAGGAAGCCCTCCTTGTCGGCGTCCAGGATCGCCACCAGGGACACCTCGGGCAGGTCGAGGCCCTCGCGCAGCAGGTTGATGCCGACGAGGACGTCGTACTCACCGGCGCGCAGCTCGCGCAGGAGCTCGACGCGGCGCAGCGTGTCGACGTCGCTGTGCAGGTAGCGCACCTGGATGCCCAGCTCCAGGAAGTAGTCCGTGAGGTCCTCGGCCATCTTCTTGGTGAGCGTGGTGACCAGGACGCGCTCGTCCTTCTCGATGCGCTGCCGGATCTCGTGCACCAGGTCGTCGATCTGGCCCTCGGTGGGCTTGACGACGACCTCCGGGTCGACGAGGCCGGTGGGGCGGATGATCTGCTCGACGTAGCCGTCCGCGCGGGACATCTCGTAGGTGCCCGGGGTGGCCGAGAGGTAGACCGTCTGGCCGATGCGCTCCTGGAACTCCTCCCACTTCAGCGGGCGGTTGTCCAGGGCGGACGGCAGGCGGAAGCCGTGGTCGACCAGGGTCCGCTTGCGGGAGGCGTCGCCCTCGTACATGGCGCCGATCTGCGGGACCGTCACGTGCGACTCGTCGATGACGAGGAGGAAGTCGTCCGGGAAGTAGTCCAGCAGGGTGTTGGGCGGGGAGCCGGGCAGGCGGCCGTCGAAGTGCATCGAGTAGTTCTCCACGCCGGAGCAGGTGCCGATCTGGCGCAGCATCTCGATGTCGTAGGTGGTGCGCATGCGCAGGCGCTGGGCCTCCAGGAGCTTGCCCTGCTTCTCCAGCTCCGCGAGGCGCTCGGCCAGCTCCTTCTCGATGTCGTTGACGGCCCGCTCCAGACGCTCGGGGCCCGCGACGTAGTGGGAGGCCGGGAAGACGTAGAGCTGCTGGTCGTCGCTGATGATCTCGCCGGTGAGCGGGTGCAGGGTGGAGAGCGCCTCGATCTCGTCGCCGAACATCTCGATGCGGACGGCGAGCTCCTCGTAGACCGGGAAGATCTCGATCGTGTCGCCGCGGACGCGGAAGGTGCCCCGGGCGAAGGCCATGTCGTTGCGCGTGTACTGGATGTCCACGAAGCGGCGCAGCAGCTCGTCGCGGTCGATCTCGTCGCCGACCCGGAGGGGGACCATGCGGTCCACGTACTCCTGCGGGGTGCCGAGGCCGTAGATGCAGGACACCGAGGCGACCACGACGACGTCGCGGCGGGTGAGCAGCGAGTTGGTCGCGGAGTGCCGCAGGCGCTCCACCTCCTCGTTGATCGAGGAGTCCTTCTCGATGTAGGTGTCCGACTGCGGGACGTAGGCCTCGGGCTGGTAGTAGTCGTAGTACGAGACGAAGTACTCGACCGCGTTGTTCGGCAGCAGCTCGCGGAACTCGTTCGCCAGCTGGGCGGCCAGCGTCTTGTTCGGCGCCATGACGAGCGTGGGGCGCTGGAGCTTCTCGATCATCCACGCGGTGGTGGCGGACTTGCCGGTGCCGGTCGCGCCGAGCAGGACGACGTCCTTCTCGCCCGCCTGGATGCGCCGGGCGAGTTCGGCGATGGCCGCGGGCTGGTCGCCGCTGGGCTGGTAGGGGCTGACGACCTCGAAGGGCGCCACCGTGCGTTCGATGTGGGAAACGGGCCGCATGGGTTCCACCGTACGACCTCCCACTGACAACCGGCTCTGATCAGCGGTTCTGCGGGGTGCGGAAGCTCTGGTGCCGCACGGGGCGATGGGGGCGGAGCCGCAGGCGCGCCGGGTTGTGGTGGACGGTGTGGTGCGTGCGGGCGGGGATGCCGGGCTTGTGCTCGACGGGGGCGACGGCGGGCTTGCCCATGACCATCAGCGGGTCGAACATCACCACGACGCCGGCGAGCAGGAGGAACGCGAGCGGGCCGATCAGCATGGGGGCGAGCAGGGCGGCGGGCGACTCCCCCGTGGTGGGCTCGGCCGTGCCGTGGAGGTGGACGCTGAGGGCGGCCATCCCGGTGTAGTGCATGCCGCTGACGGCCAGGCCCATGACGAGGCTGGCGCCGACGCTCCACATCAGGCCGCGGACCTGGCCGGCCGCCCACAGGGCGGCGGTGGCGGCGCACATGGCGATCACGACGGAGGCGCCGACGGTGACGGTGTTGTACTCGAACTTCCCGTCCAGGCTCATGCTCGCCATGCCGAGGTAGTGCATGGAGGCGATGCCCAGGCCGGTGATCGTCCCGCCGGTGAACAGGGCGGTTCCGCGGGCGCCCTTGTAGCCGACGATGAAGATCCCGACACCCACCATCACGATCGCGACGGCCAGGCTCGCGAAGGTCATCGCCTTGTCGTAGTGGATCGGGGTCCCCCGGACCGTGAAGCCCATCATGGCGATGAAGTGCATGGTCCATATGCCGGAGCCGATGGCGGC
Source organism: Streptomyces sp. NPDC044921 (assembly GCF_056432865.1). Classification (NCBI taxonomy): domain Bacteria; kingdom Bacillati; phylum Actinomycetota; class Actinomycetes; order Kitasatosporales; family Streptomycetaceae; genus Streptomyces; species Streptomyces sp. NPDC044921. The sequence continues at coordinate 40,598 of NZ_JBWKIF010000012.1, read as the reverse complement.
CGAGCCGAGGGCGAGCCAGCCGGGGCGCCAGGAGTGGGCGACCAGCATGGATCTGGTGGTGCAGCGCAATCCCAGGGCACCGCCGAGGCAGGCCATGAGGTAGGCGACCAGCGGTGTGACCAGCCCGTAGCTGAATCCGTCGACCGTGCTGTGCATGCGCGGCTGCCCTTCCCGCCTTTGCGTCCCGGAATACCTGATGTGCGCCCCCCCTCCCAGGACCGCACGAGCGGTCAGGGTCGACGCAGAGAGTATGACCCCCACCGGAATGGTCGAACGACTTTCCGGCAAAGAAACACGGCCCTGCCCCAGTTGTGCGGCATCAGTGAGCGGAGTTGGGTCTCCTGCGTTCAGTTCGTGGCCATCCTGCGCCCCTCTCGTGTTGACCCTCTGCTGTCACAGTTGTGCTGTCCGTGATGAAGCCGATGAACGTTCGACGCGAGGAGTACGCATGCACGCGCGCGCTGTTGCCGCCTCGACCACCGCGCTCCTGGGGACCGCCGCCCTCCTCTTCCCCGTCTCCCCCGCGCGGGCCGCCACCGACGGCGGCGGCCCGCCCCGTGTCGTCGCGCACCGGGGTGCCTCCGCGTACGCGCCCGAGAACACGCTGGCCGCGGTGGACAAGGCGGCGGAGCTGGGCATCCGCTGGGTGGAGAACGACGTCCAGCGCACCAGGGACGGCGAGCTGGTCGTCCTGCACGACGACAACCTGCGGCGCACCACCGATGCCGAGGAGGTCTTCCCCGACCGGGCCCCCTGGAAGGTGAGGGACTTCACGGCGGCGGAGATCGCCCGGCTGGACGCGGGCAGCTGGTTCGGCCCCGCGTACGCGGGCGCGCGCGTGCCGACGCTGGAGCAGTTCGTGCGCCGTGTCGAGCGGCACCACCAGAAGCTGCTGCTGGAGATCAAGAACCCGGAGCTCTATCCCGGCATCGAGCGGCAGACGCTGAAGGTCCTCAGCAACGAGGGCTGGCTCGACCGGTCGCATCTGGCGGGCCGGCTGATCGTGCAGAGCTTCAGCGCGGACAGCGTGCGGACGGTGCACGCGCTCAAGCCCGGGGTGAAGACCGCGCTCCTCGGGACACCGTCCGTGTCGGACCTGCCGAACCTGGCCGGCTTCGCCGACCAGATCAACCCCTCGCACGCTTCGATCAGCCTGGCGTACGTCTCCTCCGTCCAGGCGTTCAGGGGACCGCACGGCAGGCCGCTGGAGGTCTTCACCTGGACGGTCGACGACGCGGCGACGGCCCGGCGGGTCGTCGGGTACGGCGTCGACGGGATCATCACGAACAGGCCGGACGTGGTCCGGAAGGCCGTGGGAGGGTGACGGCCCGTGCCGGAGGAGGGCGACTCAAGGTCTCGGGGGAGGGCTTGCGCGGCTGGCAGGCGGTTCGGACGGCGCTCCGGCTGAGGTGATCGGTCCCGGCCGGAGGGCGCTGTCGGTGGTGGGTCGTACGGTGGGCGCATGGACAGTCAGGAGCAGGTCGGGCAGCGGGTCGTGTGGGCCGTGATCGGCACCCGGATCGGTCCGCTGCTGCTGGCCGCGACGAAGGACGGCCTGGTGAACGTCGTGTTCCACGCGACGGACGCGGTACGGGACCGGGCGGTCGAGCAGCTGGCGTCGCGGTTCGGTACCGAGCCCGTCGAGGCGCCCGGTTCTCCGCTGCTCGCCGAGGCGATACGCCAGGTGGAGGCGTACTTCGCCGGTGAGCTCCGGGACTTCGACCTGCCGCTGGACTGGTCGCTGATCTCCGGCTTCAACCGGCAGGTCCTGCGCGCGCTCGCCGCCGGCGTGCCGTACGGCTCGGTCGTGGGGTACGGCGATCTCGCCGGGCGGGTCGGGCAGCCGGGGGCCGCACAGGCCGTCGGCATGGCGATGGGGGCCAATCCGCTCCCCGTGGTGGTGCCCTGCCACCGGGTCGTCGAGAGCGGCGGCGGCATCGGAGGGTTCGGGGGCGGGCTGGAGACCAAGCGGAGGCTGCTCGCCCTGGAGGGCGTGCTTCCCGAGCCGCTGTTCTGAGGCCGCGCCGGGTGCCTGGTCAGTCGTAGTGCCGTGCCTCGAAGACGTTGCCGTCCGGGTCCCGGAAGTAGAAGCTGCGGGTGGCCTTGCCCTGCGCTCCGAAGGAGTCGTGCGAAAGGCCCGACACGGGGACGGAGCGTTCCTGCAGGCGGCTGAGGAGCGCGTCGAAGTCGCCGCAGGGCAGGGACAGGCAGACGTGGTTCACGGGGTGCCCCGCGCTGTCGGAGGCGCCGGGCAGCATCGTCATGCGTTCCGCGAAGGTCAGCGGCATGAGGTCGAGGATGGTCTCGTCGTTGACACGCACGGAGGGGAACGGCACCTGGCCGGCGGCGAACTCGGTCAGCCTGATCGCCTCCAAGCCGACGGCCTTCGCGTAGAAGTCGGCGGCGGCGAGCGGGTCGCGCACCCAGAGGACGACGTGGTCGAGACGTGCTGTGTGGTCGGTCATGCACCCCAGGCTCCTGAGCGGTCCGACGGCCCGCAAGGGTTTGGCCCGGTGTGCCGCCCGCCAGGGATGAGTAAAGACCGACTGGCCGGCTGACGGGAGGCAGGCGCGTGGTGCTGGTGGTGTCCGAAGAGGTGCGGGAGGCGCTCGACGCGGGTCGGCCCGTGGTGGCGCTGGAGTCCACGATCATCGCCCACGGGTTGCCGCGGCCCCGCAACCTCCAGGTGGCGCTGGAGCTGGAGACGGCCGTGCGGCAGGAGGGCGCGGTGCCCGCCACGATCGCCGTGCTGGACGGGCGGCCCCGCGTCGGGCTGGACAAGGAGCAGCTGGAACGGGTCGCGAACGAGGACGGCATCCGCAAGCTGGGCCATCGCGACCTGCCGCTCGCCGTGGCCTCCGGGGCGAGCGGGGCGACCACGGTGTCCGCGACCGCGCTGCTGGCTGCGCTGGCCGGGGTGCGGGTGTTCGCCACGGGCGGGCTCGGCGGTGTGCACCGCGAGTGGACGGTGACCCAGGACGAGTCGGCCGATCTGAGGCTGCTCGCCCGGACGCGGATCACGGTGGTGTGCGCCGGGGTGAAGTCGATCCTGGACGTGCCGGCGACCCTGCAGCGGCTGGAGACGCTCGGGGTGGCGGTGGCCGGGTACGGCACGGACCGGTTCCCCGGCTTCTACCTGTCCGACTCGGGGCATCCGGTGGACTGGACGCTGGGGACGCCGGAGCAGGTGGCGGACGCCATGCGGGCCCAGGACGCGCTCGGCGGTCCCGGGTCCGCGCTGATCGTGGCCCATCCCGTGCCCGCGGCGGAACAGCTCGATCCGGACCTGCACGCACGCGTGCTGGCGGACGCGTTGCAGGCCTGCGAGGCGGAGGGGATCACCGGTCAGGCGGTCACCCCGTTCCTGCTCGACTACCTGGTACGGCACACCGACGGTGCCTCCCTGAGCGCCAACCTGGCGGCGGTCCGCGGCAATGTCCGCCTGGCGGCGCGGATCGCGGCGGCTTGGGCCCGGGGATGAGCGGGGGCGGGCCCGGAGGCGGTCGCGGAGTGGACCCCGCGGGCAGCGGTGGTGGAGTGGACGCCGCCGGGGGCGAGGGCGGAGGGGGTGCAGCGGGGAGCGGTGGCGGAGCGGATGCCACCGGTGGCCATGACGGAAGCGGTCCCGCGAGGAGCGGTGGCGGAGCGGATGCCACCGGTGGCCACGGCGGAAGGGGTGCCGCAGGGAGCGGTGGCGGAGCGGGTGCCGCGGGCGGCGCTGTCGGCTCGGGCGCGCCGCGGGCGCTGCTCGTCGTCGGAGACGTCGTCACGGACGTTGTCGCGCGGCATCGGGGACCGCTCGCCGCCGGCACGGACACGGCTGCCGCCATCCGGACGCTGCCGGGCGGGGCGGGCGCCAACGTGGCCTGCTGGGCCGCCCACCAGGGCGCCGCGGAGGTGCGGCTGCTCGGGCGGGTCGGGGCGGAGGCGGCTGCCTGGCACGAGCGGGAACTGGTAGCGCAGGGTGTGCGTCCGCGGCTCGTCGTCGACCCGCGGGCACCGACCGGCACGGTGATCTGCCTGGTCGACGAGGGCGCTTCGGCGGAGCGGACGTTCCTCACCGACAGCGGCGCGTCCCTGCGGCTGGAACCCGCCGACTGGTCGGACGCGCTGCTCGACGGCGTCGCCCGGCTCCATCTGTCGGGCTACCTGCTGTTCTCGGAGCCGGGCCGCGCGCTGGTGACCGTGGTCCTGGAGGATGCACGCGCGCGTGGAGTGCCGGTGAGTCTGGACCCTGCTTCGACCGGGTTCCTCCGGGAACTGGGCGCCGAGCGGTTCCTGGCGCTCGTGGAGGGCGTGGACGTACTGCTGCCCAGCCGGGACGAGGCGTGTCTGCTCACGGGGGTGACGGATGCGGCCGACGCGGCGGCCGAGCTGAGCCGGCGCGTTCCGCTGGTGGTGGCCAAACAGGGGTGCGAGGGGGCGCTCGTGGCGCGCGCCGGGAAGGTGCGCGCCCGCGTTCCCGCCGTGGCGGCGAGGCCGCGGGACACCACGGGAGCCGGTGACGCCTTCACCGGCGCGTTCCTCGCCGCCCTGCTCGCGGGCGCCGGACCGGCGGACGCGGCGGCGGAGGGCTGCCGGGCGGGTGCGCGGGCGGTGGAGCGGGTGGGGGGACGGCCGCCTCCGCCGGACTGACGGCGCGCCCTGCGCCCCTGGCGCAGACGCGCTGACGCCTACGGCCGAGCCACGATCACGTCCAACGACCACGACCACGACCACGACCGCGCCCGACGACTACGGCCCGGGCACGACCACGACCACGACTACGGCCCGGGCACGACCACGACTACGGCCGGTCCACGACCACGCCCCACGCCTGCCGCCCGGGCCACGACCACGCCCGACGACTACGGCCGCGCCTCCCGCCACCGCCCCCTACTCCCTGCGTCCCCACGCCGAGATCATCGGCGGCGTCGTCAGGTCGAGCGCGCCCGACGTGACGTTCGCGAGGTGGCGGTCGATGTCCTGGTCCGTGGCGAGCCCGGCGGCAACCAGCTGGTCGCGGACCTGGCGGATCGTCGCGGACTCCAGGGCCGCGCAGGCCGGTGAGGTGAGGGGGAAGTAGGCGTCGGCGTGGACGCGGGTCAGTCCGGCCTCCCGGAGCAGTCGGGGCAGGGTACGTCCGCAGGGCAGATCGGTGCCGCGGTCGGCGAGCAGCTCGCGGAAGCCGCTGCGCAGCCGGTTCGCGAGCTGCTGCTCGGGGCCGTACTCGTCGGGGCACAGCAGGGGCTGAAGGGCGGGGTCGGCGTCCTCGACGAGGAGGCGGCCGCCGGGGCGCAGGGCCCGGACCATGGACCGCAAGGCCCGCTCGCGGTCGGTGACGTGGACGAGGGCGAGGCGGGCGTGCACCAGGTCGAAGCCCTCCCCGGGCGGCTCCTGGGACCCGAGTTCGTGGACCAGCACCTCCACGGGTGGCCGGGCCGCGGAGGCCAGCCGCGCCGTGTCGCCGCCGGTGGCGACGACGCGTCCGGTGGGGCCGACCTTCTTCGCGAGCCAGGCCACCACGGTCGTGCCGGCTCCGACCTCCCAGCAGCGCCAGCCGGATCCGATGCCGAGCGTTTCGAGATGCCGGAACGTCGTGGGGTCGAAGAGGGCGGCGAAGGCGCTGAAGTGCTCGGCCGCCTCGGTCTGCGGGGTGTCGAGGAGGTACCCGTCGGTTCGCGTCATGCCGCGATCATCCCAGTTGTCCTTCTTGTCCGGAACGGTCGACGCTCCCATGGGCACCACGGACGACGAAGACCACGCCGACGCCCGGTTCCTTCTCCGCAGAACCACGCGGCTGCGGCACGCGTCGATGTGGCAGGGCGTCAGCGCCGGCACGTCGTTCGTCCACAGCCGGGAACCAAGCGGAATGGGTCGTTTCCACAGGCTTACCCGCAGCTCACGCGGGCCTGGCAGACTGGCGGGCCAGGGCGCAGGGACGGCCCGAGGAGTTCCACGCAAGGAGATCCGGATGTCCATGGCAGGGAATCTGCGGAAGGTCACCAGCCTCGGCGGGGTCGGTGGCCTGCGCAAGGTGGCTCGGCTGGCCCGGCGGCGCCCGCGCGTCGACCTGAGCCACCCGGCCCGCTCCCCGCTGGGCTCCTCGGTGGTCAACTGCGTGTCGTACCGGGACGGCGTCCGCACTCCCACGCGCGGCGATCTGGTGGATGTCGTGGAGCGGGTGCGCAAGCACCGGGAGGGCTTCGTCTGGCTCGGCCTGCACGAGCCGACGAACCAGGAGTTCGCGGGCATCGCCGAGCTCTTCGACCTGCATCCCCTGGCCGTCGAGGACGCGGTCGAGGCCCACCAGCGCCCCAAGCTGGAACGCTACGGCGAGACGCTGTTCGCGGTGTTCAAGACGGTCTGCTACGTCGAGCACGAGGAGCTCACGGCCACCAGCGAGGTGGTGAACACCGGCGAGATCATGGTGTTCGTCGGCCACGACTTCGTGATCACGGTGCGGCACGGCCGGCACGGCTCGCTCGGCCCGTTGCGCGAGGAGCTGGAGTCCGACCCCCAGCAGCTCGCCAAGGGCCCCTCCGCGGTGCTGCACGCGATCGCGGACCACGTGGTCGACGACTATCTGTCGGTCACGGACTCGGTGCAGCTGGACATCGACCAGGTCGAGACGGACGTGTTCGCACAGGACGGCGCGCGGGCCGACCCGGGCCGCATCTACCAGCTCAAGCGTGAACTGCTCGAACTGAAGCGGGCGGTGGTGCCGCTCAGCCGGCCGCTGGAGGATCTCGCCACCCGGCCGATCCGCGCGGTCGACCCCGAGATACAGGCGTACTTCCGCGACGTCTCGGACCACCTGCTGCGGGCGAAGGAGCAGATCGCGGCCTTCGACGAACTGCTCAACTCCATCCTGCAGGCGCACCTCGCGCAGGTCACGGTCGCGCAGAACGAGGACATGCGGAAGATCACGGCGTGGGCCGCGATCATCGCCGTCCCGACGATGGTCTGCGGGGTGTACGGCATGAACTTCGATCACATGCCGGAGCTGCACTGGAGATACGGCTACGGCATGGTCGTCGGCGTCATATCCGTGGCGTGTCTGTCGCTGTACCGGATGTTCCGGCGCAGCGGCTGGCTCTGACGCGGGCCCGGCCCACCGAGGGCAAGACGTGGATCAGGCCATGGTCGTGTTCCTGGCGTAGACGCCCTCGGCGAAGGAGGCGATCTGGTCGCCGGCCAGGTGCCGGGCGAGGTCGGATTCGCTGATCATGCCGACCAGGCGCTTGTCCTGGATCACGGGCAGGCGGCGGATCTGGTGCTCGCGCATCTCGCGGAGCACCTCGCCGACGTCGGCGTCCGCGTCGATCCAGCGGGGCGTGCCCTTGGCCATCTCACCGGCGGTGATCCTGGCGGGGTCGTGGCCCACGGCGACGCAGCCGACGACGATGTCGCGGTCGGTGAGGATGCCGCAGAGCCGCTCGTTGTCGTCGCTGATGGGCAGGGCGCCGACGTTCAGCTCGCGCATCAGCTGGGCGGCGCGGTCGAGGGTTTCGTGGGCGGGGATCCACTGGACGCCGCGGTGCATGATGTCTCCGGCGGTGGTCATGGAGTACCTCCCTGTGCCGGACGGCCGGCGCGGCGCGGGAGGGCACCGCGAGTCCCGGCGTCCTTCATTCTCGCCGCGCCACCGGACGCCCGCACACGGAGACACCGATCAGCCGCTCCAGGCGGGATGGCGCGGATCGTCCGCCCGCACCAGCACGTCCGCCGTACCCGCCGGGTCCGTCTCCCGCTCGTAGCGTTCGAAGGCCGGCAGGGTCCAGTGCCGGTCCTCGGGGGTACGGCGGCGCAAGGCGCCCGGGGAGAGGAGGACGTGGACGCTCAGGTCGAAGGGGAACCAGTGCCGCAGGAGGAAGGGACCGTGCAGCAACAGCAGGCCGCCTTGCGGAAGTTGGACGTAGGGACTGCGGGTCGCCCGGTCCGCGGCCGGGTCCCACAGGTCCGGCAGGACGCGGCCGTCACCGCCGGCTTCGAGAGGCCCGAAGACCTCGCGCCACAGCGCGCCGGTGTCGTACCAGCCGCTGTAGTAGGCCTCCACCTCCCGGTGGCCGTACTCCAGTCGCACGGAGGCGGGCCGCAGGAAGCCCTCGGTGCCGACGACGAGCGAGGAGCGGCCGCGGACGCGCAGCGCCTCACCCACGCGGCGGGCGAGGTCGCCCGGGTCAGCCGCCGGGGCGCCGTCGAAGGCGATGCGCGGCCAGGGACTGCCGTCGGCGGGCTTCAGGTCGAGCAGGCGCTCGGCGAGCAGTTCGCCAAGCCGGTCCCAGGTGATCGCTTCGAGTCGCACACGGCCCATGATGCGTCAGGCCTCGACACGGCCGCCGGGAGGTTCCCACGTGGCCCTCCCACCCGCGTGGTGCGCGCTGCCGCCGGGGAATGAACCCGATATGGCCGCTCGCGCGACGCTCCCGCCCCACTCCGGACTTCTCGTGTTCCAGCCGTTGAAGCGGCGGCACTGCGCCGAGTGCCGGCGAGGGCCGCTGTCCCTGCTCGTCCTGGAGGACGGCAGCCCGCGCTGCCTCGACTGCGCCGACCTCGGCCATCTGGTGTTCCTGCCGCGCGGCGACACCGCGCTGACACGCAGAGCGCGGGAGGAGAGCGCGCTGTCGGCGGTGGTGGTGCGGTTCAACCGGCGCAAGAGCCGTTACGAGCGGCAGGGTGTCCTGGTGGAGGAGGCGGCGCTGGCCAGGGCGGAGCAGCGGTGTCTCGCGGACGCCGAGGCGCGGCGGCGGCGCCGGGTCCGGGACGCGCGGCGGCGCGCTGCCCAGGACGCCGTGTTCGCGCAGGCGTTCACCGCTGCGATACTCCGGCTGCTTCCGGGCTGCCCGCCCGACCGGGCGCGGGCCATCGCCGCGCACGCCTCGGAGCGGGGCAGCGGGCGGGTGGGCCGCAGTGCGGCGGGGCGGACGCTGACCGAGGGGGCGGTGCTCTCGGCGGTCGCGGCGTCCGTGCGGCATCTGGACACGCCGTACGACCGGCTGCTGATGAGTGGTGTGCCACGGCACGAGGCACGACGGCGGATCGCACCGGCGGTGGAGACGGTGCTGAGGGGGTGGACGGAGGCGGGGCTCGGCTCCACGGGGTGACGGAGAGGGCACACCGGCGGCCCGACGGCAGCGGCGGCAGCGGCAGCAACGGTGCCCCTCCCCCGTTCCCCATCCCCTTCCGCTTCGCGTCCGTCCCTCCTCTGACCGCGGCTGTCCGGGGGCCGCGGACGTACGGGACTGGGGGAGCAACGGGGGCCCGCGGACGTACGGGGCCTGTTGGACGCGCCGGAGGGCCGTGGACCTACGCGGACCCCTGGACGCACGCGGACCCGTGGACGCACGCCAGCCCGTGGACGCACGCGCATGCCCCCGCGCCGCTCGGCCATGGGCACGGGGTTGGGGCGGCTTTTCACTAGGTGTGGTGGCGGTGCCGGGCAGGGTTCCGGCTCGACGGGTGGGAGAGGCTGACATGATCGACGGACCGTACTTCTGGCTGACGGTGCTGGGTGTGCTCGGGACCGGCCTGGTGGCCGGGGTGTTCTGCGGCTTCTCGACGTTCGTCATGCGGGGCCTCGCCGCGCTGCCGCCCGCGCAGGGGGTCGCCGCGATGCAGGCGGTCAACGTGGCCGCGGTGACACCGCCCTTCATGGTGCTGTTCCTCGGTTCGGCCGTGCTGTGCGCGGTGATCGCCGTCGTCACGTTCGTGTTGTGGCCGGAGGAGGGGACGGTGGAGCTGCTCGTCGGCAGTGCGTTGTACCTGTTCGGCTCGTTCGGGCTCACGATGGTCGCCAACGTGCCGCGCAACGACACGCTGGCGGGGCTGGAGCCGGGCACGTCCGAGGCGGCGGCGTACTGGCCGGCGTACATACGCGAGTGGACGCTGTGGAACCACGTCCGCACGGTGGCCTCGGCCGGAGCCGCCTTGGCCTACGTCCTGGCACTCACCTGATCCCCGCCCCGGCCCGCCCGCCCCCGCCTTCCGGGCCCGGTCCCGGCCCTCACCCCTTCGCCCCGCGGCGCCAGGCAGCGGTCCGGGGACGGACGTATCGTGACGGGAGGAGTGCCGCCCGACGACGCACGGCCTGTCACCCGCGCACGCAAGGAACACGGCCATGGCCGATCCCAAGGGTTTCCTGACCACGCCCCGCCAGGACTGGCCGCGCAGGCCGGTCGAGGAGCGGGTGCGGGACTGGGACGAGGTCCACGTCCCGGGGGCGCTGCTGCCGATCATCGGCGGACAGGCCGACCGCTGCATGGACTGCGGCATCCCCTTCTGCCACGAGGCCTGCCCGCTGGGCAACCTGATCCCGGAGTGGAACGACCTGGTGTCGCGGGCGGACTGGCGGGCGGCCGCCGACCGGCTGCACGCCACGAACAACTTCCCCGAGTTCACGGGCCGGTTGTGCCCGGCGCCGTGCGAGGCGGGGTGTGTGCTGGCGATCAACCAGCCGGCCGTGACCATCAAGAACGTCGAGTGCGCGATCGCCGACCGGGCCTGGGAGGAGGGTTTCACGCCGCCGCGGCCGCCGGACCGGCTGTCGGGCAGGACGGTCGCGGTGATCGGTTCGGGACCGACCGGGCTGGCCGCCGCGCAGCAGCTGACCCGGGCCGGGCACACGGTGGCGGTGTACGAGCGGGACGACCGGCTCGGCGGGCTGATGCGGTACGGCATCCCCGCGTTCAAGATGGAGAAGCGCCACCTGGAACGGCGGCTGGAGCAGATGCGGGCCGAGGGGACCAAGTTCCGCACGTCGACGACGGTCGGGCGGGACATCGGCGCCGGCGAGCTGCGGAGCCGCTACGACGCCGTGGTGATCGCGACGGGCGCGACGGCCTGGCGCGACCTCCCGGTGCCGGGGCGCGAGCTGACGGGTGTGCACCAGGCGATGGAGTACCTCCCGCTGGCCAACCGGGTGTGCGAGGGCGATCTGGACACGTCCCCGTTGTCGGCCGCCGGGAAGCACGTCGTCATCGTCGGCGGGGGCGACACCGGCGCGGACTGCCTGGGCACGGCCGTGCGGGAGGGCGCCGCGTCCGTGACCCAGCTGGACATCTACGCGCTGCCGGACGCGGAGCGCGACGAGGACACCGAGCCGTGGCCGACCTACCCGATGCGCGTCTACCGGCTGTCCGCCGCGCACGAGGAGGCCCGTGATCTGCGGACCGCCCCGGTCGCGGACGCGGACGCGCGGCTGTTCGCGGCGTCCACCCTGCGCTTCGACGGCGACGCGCGGGGGCATGTCCGCTCGCTGCACCTGGTGGAGGTGGACGAGCGGCGCCGCCCGGTGGACGGCACGGGACGGACGCTCCCCGCCGACCTCGTGCTGCTCGCGCTCGGCTTCTCGGGGCCGGACCGGCAGGACGGGCTCGTGGACCAGCTGGGCCTCGAGCTGGATCCCCGGGGCACGATCGCGCGGGACGCCGGGTTCGCCACCAACGTGCCCGGGGTGTTCGCCGCGGGGGACGCCGCCCGGGGACAGTCGCTCATCGTCTGGGCGATCGCCGAGGGGCGGGCGGTGGCGGCCGCCGTGGACCGTCATCTGACGGGCAGTTCGGCACTGCCGGCGCCGATCGGGCCGTACGACCGGCCGATGGCGGTGTGACCACCGGGCCGGACTCCCGGTGCTCCGCCCCCCTCAGCGCTCGTCCGTCCCCGCCACCTTCCGCGTGGACAGCGCCACCCGGTTCCACGTGTTGATCGTGAAGATCAGGGCGAGCACCTGGGCCAGCTCCCGCTCGTCGAACCGGGCGGCAGCCTCGGCGTAGACGTCGTCCGGGACGCCCGCGCCGGCCACCAGCGTCACCGCCTCCGTGAGGGCGAGGGCCGCCTGCTCCCGCTCGGTGAAGAAGTGCCGGGCCTCGCGCCACACGGCGACCATGTGCAGCCGGTCCTCGCGCTCTCCGGCCTTGCGGGCGTCGTTGGTGTGCATGTGGAGGCAGTACGCGCAGTGGTTGAGGTGGGAGGCGCGGATCTGGATCAGTTCCACGAGGGCCGGGTCGAGGCCCTCGCGGGCGGCGGCGTCGAAGGCGACCAGGGCCCGGAAGGCCTTCGGGGCGGCCTTGGCGAACTCCAGCCGGGGCGTCTTCACGGGGGTGTGGTGCGAGCTCGTGTACGTCGTCATGCCGTTCAACCTACGGGCCGGAAAGACCCACGATAGGGTGCATTTTCATGACGGATTCGTGGGTCAATGCGGCGGAGCGGATCGGGTCCGACCTGCATCTGGAGCTGTCCGGTCCGGGCGGTCGGCGGGCGGCGCTGATCCGGGCCCTGCGGGAGGCCGTCCGCAGTGGACGGCTGGCTCCGGGGACCCGGCTGCCGCCGTACCGGTCGCTCGCCGCGGACCTCGGCGTGGCCCGCAACACGGTGGCGGACGCGTACGCCGAACTCGTCGCGGAGGGCTGGCTGACCGCGCGGCAGGGCTCGGGCACGCGGGTCGCGGAGCGCGTGGCACCGCTGCGGGCCGCGGGCCGCGGGCCCGGACGGGCGCCCGCACGCGCGCGTGTCCCCCGGCACGATCTGACGCAGGGCACCCCGGACGCCTCGGCGTTCCCGCGCACGGCCTGGCTGGCCTCCTACCGGCGGGCCCTGCAGCAGGCGCCCCGCGAGGTGTTCGGGCCGGGCGACCCGGCAGGCCGCAGGGAGCTGCGGGAGGCGCTGACCGAGTACCTCGCGCGTGCCCGGGGCGTACGGACCGAGCCGGACCGGGTGGTGGTCTGCTCCGGCTTCGCGCACGCGCTGCGGCTGCTGTTCGGCGGGGGTGTGCTGCGCGGGCCCCTGGCGGTGGAGGCGTACGGGCTGGGGTTCCACCGCGAGGTCCTCGCGGCCGCGGGGGTGCGGACGGTGCCGCTGCCCCTGGACGAACACGGCGCCCGGGTGGACCGGTTGGGGCCCGAGCGGGCCGTGCTGCTGACGCCGGCGCACCAGTTCCCGACCGGCGGCCCGCTGCACCCGGCGCGCCGGGCCGCCGTGGTCGACTGGGCGCGCACGCGGGACGGGCTGGTCCTGGAGGACGACTACGACGGGGAGTTCCGCTACGACCGCAAGCCGGTCGGCGCCGTCCAGGGCCTCGACCCCGAGCGGGTGATCCACATCGGCTCGGTCAGCAAGAGCCTGTCCCCGGCGGTGCGGCTGGGCTGGATGGTGCTGCCGGAGCGGTACGTCGGGGCCGTGCGGGCGGCCAAGGGGGAACGGGAGGCGTGGGCGAGCGTCCTCGACCAGTTGTGCCTGGCGGACTTCATCGCGTCGGGGGCGTACGACCGGCACGTGCGGCGGATGCGGCAGCGCTACCGCGGCCGCCGGGACCGGCTGGTCGCGGCACTCGCCGAGCACGCGCCGCACATCGGGGTGACCGGTGTCGCGGCCGGGCTGCACGCGGTGCTGCGGCTGCCGCCCGGGACCGAGGCGTCCGCGGTCAAGGCCGCCGCCTGGCAGGGCGTCGCGCTCGACGGCCTGGCCGCGTTCCGGCACCCGGAGACGGACATGCCGGTGGACGACGGGCTCGTCGTCGGGTACGCGACCCCCTCGGAGCACGCCTACGGGCCGGCCCTGGAGGCGCTGTGCGGTGCACTGCCGCCGCCCTGACCGGCCCGTGGAGCGGGAGGAGCCGGAGCCCGAGCCGCTACGGCTTGCGGGCCACCGCCCCGTACCCCGGGATCACCCCGTCGTCCTGCCCGGGCACGGGCTCACCCAGCTCGGGGTGCCAGTGGTGGGGCACCTCGACGCCGGGCTCGACGAGGTCCAGGCCGTCGAAGAAGCGGGTGAACTCCTCGCGGGAGCGCAGGGCGAGGGTGACCCCGGCGGCTCGCATCTTCGCGGTGGCGGCCGCGGACTCCTCCGGGGTGAAGTCGGAGGTCGCGTGGGTCATCACCAGGTAGCTGCCGGAGGGCAGTGCGGCGAGCAGCCGGCCGACCAGGTCGTGCGCGCCGTCCTCGTCGGAGACGAAGTGCAGCAGCGCGATGAGCGACAGCGCGACGGGCCGGGTGAGGTCCAGGACCTTCCGCGCGCCCTCCAGGATGGCGTCCGGATCGCGCACGTCGGCCTGGAGGTACTCGGTCGCGCCCTCGTCCGTGCCGCGCAGGAGGGCCGCCGCGTGGGCCAGCACGATGGGGTCGTTGTCGCAGTAGACGACCCGGGCGTCGGGGGCGATCTCCTGGGCGACCTGGTGGAGGTTGGGCTCGGTCGGTATGCCCGTGCCGATGTCCAGGAACTGGCGCACGCCGTTCCGGGCCAGCCAGCGCGTGGCCCGGTGCATGAACGCGCGGTTGACGCGCGCCATGACCGGCACCCGGGGGTCGAGGGTGAGCATCTGACGGCCCATCTCCTCGTCGACCGGATAGTTGTCCTTGCCACCGAGGTACCAGTCGTACATCCGCGCGGGATGGGGTCTGGTCGTGTCGATCCTGACGGCCGACGTGGGGTCCTGCCCGGTCATGAGGCACTCCATAAGGCACAGAGGGTGGTCACTTCAGCACCAGTGATTCAGTATCGGCGATGCGGCTGCGGCTGCGCGGCCCCGGCGACGCGGCACCAGCCGGATCAGGTCGAGCGTGAGCAACGGCGAGCACGTCAGGACAGCAGGAAGTCCGCCTCCCCCGCCTTCGCCCCCTCGATGAAGGCGGTCATCTCGGCGGTGGTGTAGATCAGCGCCGGCCCGTCCGGGTCGGTGGACTGGCGGACGGCGATCCGGCCGTCGGCGAGCTTCATCGCCTCCAGGCAGTTGCCTCCGTTGCCGCCGCTCCACGGCTTGTGCCAGCCTTCGCTGCCCAAGTCGCGCGCGGGCATGCCGTTGTAGACGTGTTTGCGCGGCTTGATGCGATCCATTCACAGCTCCTTGCGGAGATCCCGGAGGATCTCCTTCGTGCGATGTGCCGTGGCGGCCTGCGCCGCCATGCGGTCCATGACCTCGAGGTGGGTCGCCACCTCGGCGCGCGCGTCCAGGTAGACCGCGCCGGTCAGGTACTCGCTGTAGACCATGTCCGGCAGTTCGGGCATGGCGAATCGGAACAGCACGAACGGTCCGTACGTGCCCGGGTGCGGCCCGGCCGCGAAGGGGGCGATCTGCAGCGTCACGTTGGGCAGCGCGGTCGCCTCCAGCAGTCGGTCGATCTGGGCGCGCATCACCTCCGGGCCGCCGACCGGGCGCCGCAGCGCGGTCTCGTCCATCACGACCCACAGCCGGGGCGCGTCCTCGCGGGTGAGGAGCTGCTGGCGCTGCATGCGCAGGGCGACATGGCGCTCGATGTCCTCGGGCCGGGTCTGGCCGATGGCGCCCGAGCGGAGCACCCCGCGCGCGTAGTCCTCGGTCTGCAACAGCCCGGGGACGAAATGGGGTTCGTAACTGCGGATGACGCCGGCCGCGCCCTCCAGGCTCACGTACATGGAGAACCAGCCGGGCAGGATGTCGTGGAAGCGCTGCCACCAGCCGGGCTTGTTCGCCTCCTCGGCCAGCTGGACGAAGGCGTCGGCCTCCTCGTCGGAAATCCCGTAGGCCTTGAGGAGCAGTTGCAGGTACGGGATTTTGAGCCCGACCTCGGCCATCTCCATCCGGCGGACCGTGGCGGGGGCGACGCGCAGGATGCGGGCGGCCTCCTCGCGCTTCATCCCGGCGCGTTCCCGCAGGTCCAATAGGCGTCGGCCGAGAACGACCTGGCCGACCGTCGGCGCGGACCGCGGTTCGCTCACGCTCCACCTCCACGAGAAGTCCTGACGAGCCGGCCACAGAAAGAACGCTGACAGCCCTGCGGCGCCATTCGAAGACCTTTTCGAAGAGCGAATTCGAGCACAGCATTTCGAACACTTCTTCGACGATCTCAACTGGCGCCGCGCGGGGTGCTGTTGCGAGCAGTGTGCCACGCCCTTCCAGACCGTCACACCGCACTCTGCAATTTTCAGAGTGACACTTGCCAAGTGTTCACGCCGGGGCGATAGTGGCAAGCGTGATTCCGTCCGCGCCCTTAGGAACAGACGCCGCCGCAGGCCCCCTCGGGCTCGGCGCCGCCGCGGGAGCAGGCCCCCTCGGGGCGGCTGCCGGGCGCCGGTTCCGTTTCGAGCTGGCCGCACATCCGGGCTCTCCCGCGCAGGCCAGACGCCTGACACGGGCCCGGCTGACCGGCTGGTCGGTGTGCGAGGACACGTGCGACAGCGCGGCCCTGGTGGTCTCCGAGCTGGTCACCAACGCCATCGTGCACACGGCGAGCACCCGCATAGTGTGCGAGCTGCACGACGGCGACGACCTGGTGCGGATAGCCGTGCGCGACGAGGGCTGCGCCCCGGGCCAGCCCCACGCCGCCAGCCGGACCCGGCCCGAGGAGGAGCACGGGAGGGGACTGCTCCTCGTCGACGCCCTGTGCCACGCCTGGGGTGCCCACGAACACGGGCCCGGGCTGCTGGTCTGGGCCGAGCTGCCGCGCACGGCGGACACCCCGGACGACGGCGCCGGGACCTGGAACGACCTGGACTGGAGCGGCGCCCTGGACGACCCGGAGCTCAAGGACCCCCGCGTCGACGCCGGCCACCCCGGCGCCGTCGGCCCGGACGCACCCCGCAACGACCTCGGCTGGGGCGCGCGCCCCAAGCGCGGCCCGTCCGACGACCCGGGCGACGGCGAGGACACCCACCAGGCACGGCATCGGACCCACCCGGATCCCGCCGCCCCGGAGGTCCCCCCGCAGGAGCGGCGCCGAGAGCGGGGACCGGCATGAGGCCCGGCGGCCGGGTCCTGCACCTGGACACCCTGGCCCGCCTCCGGCGCGCGCAGCGCACACCGCTCCCGGTCCTGCGCCTGCCCGTACCCGAGGGCATGACCACCCCGCTGGGCTGCGACGCCGTGGCGATGCCCGCCCACTTCGGCCCGCTGATCATGCCCCGTCTGCCCCGCGTGGGCTGCGTCTACGCCGACGCCGCGCACTGGTGGTGGCTGGTGCCGTCGGACTCCGACCACGCCCTGGAGTGGCCCGCCCCCGCGCGGTACGCCGCCGGAGCGGTCGTGTCGGACGTGCCGGAGATGCCCCGGCTGATCCACCGGCCGGACGGCACGTTTCCGTACACCCCGCCGATCCCCCTGTATCTGACCCTGTGCCGCGTGACGGGGACGGCTCCCGCCTGGTCACGGCCGGTCAGCGCGTAGGCACGACCCACCCCGCGTCGATCCGCCCCCTCCTCCCCCGCACCCGAGCCATCGCCCCTCCCCCACCCGGGCCGCACCCCTTCTGCCGGGCCGAGCCCGCGGCACACCGCCGTCACCCCCGCCCCACCTCCCGCGCCGTCGCGGGCCTCGGCACGTCACGTCGTGCGCCCGCGCGCATCCGGCGCCCCGGGCTGCGCCCTGCCCCGGCCGTCTCCGCCCCGCGATAGTGGCCGCTCACGAGCCGGGACGAACCGGGGCGGCGGGACGAGCGGGGAGGTCGGTCGACGGTGGCGAAGAAGCGGACCGCGCCGGAGGTGTCCGAGTCGGAACGGCTGCTCTTCGGCGGGCCGCTCCGCTACGACATGGGCTGGAACCAGCACGCCGAAGCGTTCCTCGAACTGAGCTTCCGCGCCATGGTCACCCGGCTCCCCTCACTGCTGGCGTCCAGCCTCCGGCTCGCCCGGCAGGCCGACCCGGGCGCCGCGCGCGTCGTGCTGGCCGCCGAGGCGGGGCGGGGCGTGGCGCAGGCCGTGAGCCTGCTCGCCGTCAACAGCGTGCTGGCCCGGCTGATGGTCGCCGGCCCCATCGAGGACCGGCTGCGCGGGGCCGTCCCCGCGCTGGTCACGGTGGCCGCCGTGATGCTGCTGGCGGCCCTGCTGCGAGCCGCCAGCACCTACGCCACCGGCCGCCTGGAACCCAAGGTGGAGCGGGTCGCGACCGAGCGGTACCTGGAGCGGGCGGCGGTCGTGGAGCTGTCCGCCATCGAGGACCACGCCTTCCACAAGCTGCTGGACACCGCGCAGTACGGGGCCGCCTCCGCCCGCCGGATGATCTCGTACGGGACCCGCGTGATCAACGCGATGATCTCGCTCGTCGCGGCCGCCGGCGTGCTGACCGTGCTGCACCCGGCCCTGCTGCCGCTGCTGGCCACGATGGTGCTGCCGAGCGCCTGGAGCGCGCTGACCGTCGCCCGGCGGCGCTACGAGTCCTTCCACGCCTGGGTGCAGCACGTCCGGGCCGGCCGGCTGCTCGGCAACCTCCTCATCGAGCCGGAGGCGGCCCCCGAGATCCGGGTGCACGGAGTGGGCGCGTTCCTGCTGCGGCACTTCCGCGCGATGTCGGAGACGGCGGAGGCCGAGCAGGCCCGGCTCGCCCGGCTCGCCGCCCGTACCGGCCTGATCGCGGCGGCCTGGACCGGCCTCGCGACCGTGGCGACGTACGCGACGCTCGGCTGGCTGCTGCTCGCGGGGGCGATGGCCCTGTCCGTGGCGGGTACGGCCGTGATCGCCATCCGCACCGGCTCGCAGAGCCTCGACACACTCGTGGTGGAGGTCAACGCGCTGCACGAGGAGGCGCTCTTCGTCGGTGACCTGCACCGGTTGTACGCGGAGGCGGCTGAGCGGGCCATCCCGGCGGGGGGCCGGGCGCTGCCGGAGGACCCGCGCGAGATCCGCTTCGAGAACGTCACGTTCCGCTACCCGGGGGACTCGGCCCGTCCCGCCCTGGACGACGTCACGCTCACCCTGCCGCTGGGCCGGATCGTGGCACTCGTCGGGGAGAACGGCTCCGGCAAGACAACGCTGGTCAAGCTGCTCGCCGGACTGTACAAGCCGGACCGGGGGCGGATCCTGTGGGACGACGTGGACGCGGCGACCGCGGACCGGCACCGGCTGGCCGAACGGATCGCGATGGTCGCGCAGGACTTCAAGAGGTGGCCCTTCACGGCCCGGGTGAACGTCGCCCTGGGGCGGCCTGCGGCGCCGATCGGCGAGGAGCGGCTGGCCGCGTCGATCGCCGAGGCCGGGGCGGAGCCCGTGATCGCGGATCTGCCGCGCGGGCTGGACACGCTGCTGGCCCGCAACTTCTCCGGCGGGCACGAGCTCTCCGGCGGCCAGTGGCAGCGGCTGGGCATCGCCCGGGCGGCCTACCGCAGGGGCCGCATCCTGATCGTGGACGAGCCGACGGCGGCCCTGGACGCCCGGGCCGAACTGGAGGTCTTCGAGCGGATCCGCGCCCTGGCCGACAGCGGTCAGACGGTCGTGCTGATCACGCACCGGCTGGCGTCCGTACGCCACGCGGATCTGGTGCACGTCCTGGACCAGGGGCGGCTCGTGGAGTCCGGGACGCCGGACGAACTGCTGAAGTCCGGCGGGCTGTACGCCGAGCTGTACGCGCTCCAGGCGGAGCAGTTCGCCGCGCCGGCCCCGCCGGCCGGGAAGGTGCCGGCCCCGAAGGCGGGCTGAGGACGCCCGCCGAACACGGAGCCGCACGGGTCAGGCGGTGGCGTCGGCGCCGTCCGCGCTGCGCACGATGACCAGGAACATGTCCGATGCCAGGTCCATGACGACCTCGGCGGGCAGGCCCTCAAGACGCCGCGCCTGCGCGAACTCCTCCGCCGGCCAGGAGCCACGCGGCCCGCCGGCGGGAAAGCGCTCGAGCACCGTTCGCCCGTTCACCACCCTGCACCTCCATGTAGCGCTGCACTCGTAGAGTTAAACGCCAACCATGGGGTGAACGGCTCGGGAAGTGATGGTTCTGAGACGTAGTTGACACGCGTTCACCGTCAAGTGTGAGCGAATTCTCAGCCGCTTGGCTGATTTGCTCACTTTGCGTGTCAGTCGTCGTACTCGTCGTGATACCGGACACGCTCACTGCCCGCAGGAGCCCCGAGAGCCGACGCGCGCCCCTTGGGCTCTTCCCACTCCTCCTGCCGGCCCAGGGCGGTGAGGTCCAGCAGGCTGGTGGTCGAGCCGAGGCCGTCGAGGCCGCGCTCGTACGTCGAGTACGTGTGGAACACGCGGTCGCGGTCCCGCAGGAAGCAGCTCAGGCCGGGCCGCTCGACGAGCTCGCCGTCGCGTTCGAGCGTCACCTCGAAGTCGCGGTTGAAGTCGCTGCCGTACGACGAGTACCAGGGCAGCGACCAGCCCATCCGCGCCTTGAAGGGCAGGATCCTCGGGTACGGCGCCCGGGACACGGCCGCGAACGACGTGCCACGCGCCGCGAGATGAGCGAGATGCCCTACTTGGTCCAGGAATGCGGAACAGCTGCGGCACCCGGCGTCCCACTCGGGCGCGAACATGAAGTGGTAGACGACGAGCTGGTGCCGGCCCTCGAACAGGTCGAGCAGGGTCGCCTTGCCGTCCCCTCCCTCGAAGACGTACTCCTCGGCGATCTCCACCATGGGCAGTCGGCGCCGCTCGGCGTTGAGCGCGTCCCGCGCGCGGGTGGCGGCCTTCTCCTTCACCAGCAGTTCCGCGCGCGCCGCGCGCCACTGCTCGCGCGAGACGATCTCCGGAAGCGACATGGGCCCTCCTGTGACAACGGTCCGTCCGGGGTGGTGACCGACGGGAGGAGCGGAACTCATCGCCGCCCGGGCAGGTCCCCGGAGAAATCCCGGACGACGTCCCGCCCCCCTTGAGGGGGCTCAGGTGTCGTACTCCTGGACGCGTCGGCCGTGGCTGCGGTCCACGAGCGCGGGCAGCCGGTCCTCCAGCTCCTGTACGACCGCCGGCACGTCGATGCTCAGCAGCTCGCGGTCCCGCATCAGGATCCGTCCGTCGACGATCGTGGTGCGCACGTCGGCGGAGCGGACGCTGTGCACGAGGGTGGCGGCGAGGTCGTGGACCGGCCGGGTGTGCGGCCCGGTGAGGTCGACCAGGATGAGGTCGGCCCTGTGCCCGGGCGCGATCCTGCCCACCACGTCCCCCAGCCCCACGGCCCGGGCGCTCTGCAGGGTGGCGTGGTGCAGGGCCTGGCGGGAGGTCAGCCAGCGCGGATCGCCCTCGGCCGACTTCTGGACCAGCGAGGTGAGGGCCATGGACTCCCAGACGTCGAGGGAGTTGTTGGAGGCGGCGCCGTCGGTGGCGAGCCCCACGTCGACGCCGATGTCGCGCAGCGCGCGCACCGGTGTGGTGTCGGGCCAGGCGAACTTGAGGTACCCGCGGGGCGCGCTGGCGACGGCGGTACGGCCGCCCGCCCGTTCCAGCAGGGGCAGGTCGCGGTCGGCGATGCCGGTGCCGTGGGCGAGCAGGACGTCCGTGTCGAGGATGCCCGTGCGGTGCAGGACCTCGATGGGGGTGGCGCCGCGGCGGGCGAGGCTGGTCTCCGTCTGGGCGCGGTTCTCGGCGGCGTGCAGGTGCACGGGCAGGCCGTGCTCGCGGGCGAGGCCGGCGGTGGCGGCGAGGTCGGTGTCGTCGACCGTGTAGGGGGCGTGGGGCGCGAGGGCGGTGGTGATGCGCCCGCCGGCCGAGCCGCGCCGGCGCAGCGCGAAGTCCAGGGAGCGCTCACGCCCTTCGCGTCCCTGGGGGGAGAAGTAGGCCTGGCCCAGCAGCGCCCGCATGCCGCACTCGGCGACCACGTCCGCGACCGCGTCCATCGCGAAGTAGTGGTCGGCGAAGCAGGTGACGCCGGCGCGGATCATCTCGGCGCAGGCCAGCCGCGCCCCCAACGCGACGTCGCGGTCGGTGAGGTTGGACTCCACCGGCCAGACGACGTCGTTGAACCACTCCTCGGTCGGCAGGTCCTCGGCGAGGCCGCGCAGCGCGACCATCGGCGCGTGCGTGTGACAGTTGATCAGGCCCGGCAGGGCCACCTGGCCGCGGGCGTCGACGCGCTCGGCGGCGGGCAGGTCCGCGACCGCCCCGCTGCCGGTGACCGCCTCGACGATCCCGTCGCGTACGACGATCGCGGCGTCCTCCCGGAACCCGATCCGCTCTTGATCGTCGTGCACGAGGACCGTACATGCGCTGATGATGAGCTCGGCGGGACTGTCCGCGGCAGAAGGCGTCATCACGCCAACGTACGACGAGGTCGTAGGGCGGTATGAGCCGAACCGCACTTCTCGCCGCGGCTCTGTCGCGGGGCGGGCCGGGCGCGCACCCTGGCCCCACCACCCCGCCGGTCGGCTTCGGAAAGGAGCCCGGCATGCTCCTCGGCACCTGGAACCTGGAGAACCTCTACCGGCCCGGCGGCCCGTACGGCCCGGGGGACGAGGCCGCGTACGGGGCGAAGCTCGCCGCCCTGGCCGCCGTGATCACGGAACTCGACCCGTACCTGCTCGGCGTGCAGGAGGTGGGCGACCCGCAAGCCCTCGAGGACCTGGCCGGGATGCTCGACGACGACTGGCACACCGTCCTGTCCGAGCACGCGGACAGCCGGGGCGTACGGGTGGGGTTCCTCAGCCGGGCGGAGCCGACGGTGCTGGCCGACACGGCCGGGTTCCCGGCCGAGGTGCGGCCCGTCCAGGTCGACGACTCCGGGGCGGTGGTGACGGCGGCGGGGCGGGGCGTGCTCGCGGTGGAGGTCGGGGACGGGCCCCTGCGGGTGGCCGTCTGCCACCTGAAGTCGAAGCTGCTGTCGTACCCGGACGGCCGCTTCCACCCCCGCGACGAGGGCGAACGCGCCCGCTACGGCGCCTACGCGCTGTACCGGCGGGCGGCGGAGGCGACGGCCCTGCGCGCCCTCGCGGACGAGTTGCTCGACGGGGACGGGCAGGGCAGGGACGTGGCGGTACTGGGCGACCTCAACGACGAGGCGCAGGCCGCGACCACGCAGATCCTGCTGGGCCCGCCCGGCTCGGAGATCGGCACGCCGGGCCACGACCGGCCGGACCGGGGCGACGCGGCACGCCTGTGGAACGTGGCCCCGCTCATCCCGGCCGGGCAGCGCTGGTCCCGCGTCAACTCCGGGCGGCGGGAGCTGATCGACCACGTGCTGCTGAGCCACCGCCTGGTGCGCCGGGCCTCGGCGGCGGGCACGGGCCTGCCCGGCGAGGGCCCGCCCGCCCTGCCCTCGGTCGGCCCCGACCCCGGGGAGCGGCGGGGCGCGCCCGGCTCGGACCACGCGCCGGTGTGGGTACGGATCGACGGCTGAGCAGACGGGTGCCGGACCGCGCCACCCGGTGACGCGGCGGCGCGGCTGTGCCGGCCGTGCCGACCCTGCCGGCCGTATCGGCCGCGCCGGTCGCACTGGTCGCGCTGGCCGCCGGGTGTGCTACCCCGCGAGGGACGGGCGGGGTGGGCGCAGGCCGAGGCGTTCCGCCGGGGCGGCGAGTTCGGTGAGGACCGCGGCCAGCCGTTCCCGGTGGCGGGGGCCGATCCGGCCCGTGTCGTCGAGATGCACCGCGCAGGCGGTGGTCGTGTCGACGAGCCGTTCGAGGAGGGCGGCCACCTCGTCCGCGCCCTCGGTGTGCCGGGCGAGGGCGGGCAGTTCGTGGGCGGCGAGGGAGACGGCCGTACGGGCCTCGGCGAGGGTGCGGTACGCCTCGCGGCGCAGGGTCCAGCGGGTGGCGCGGTGGTCGGAGGGGGTGCCGGCGCTGCCGATGCGCGGGGCGTCGGCCTCGTCGAGGACGTGGGTGAGGTAGGCGTACGCGGCCTCGCTCGCCGCCGCGAGCCGGGCGCGTACTCCCCCGCCGCGCTGCCCGGGCATCGTCAGGTGGCCGGCGATCAGCACGATCGCGCAGGCCAGCAGCGTCTCGCCGATCCGGCCCGCGGAGGCCTGCGGTTCGCCGCCGACCATGACGAGCGCGAGGACGAGGACGGTGACGACGGCCGTCTGGGCGGCGAAGTGCCGCGTGGCGACGGGGATCAGCGCGCCGCTGAGGGCGACCAGCGCGATCAGCCCCTCGGGTCTGGGCAGGACCGCGGCGAACCCGGCGAACAGGAGCGCGCCGAGCACGGTCCCGGCGGCCCGGTTCAGCACGCGGGAGGCGAGCGGCCCCAGGTCGGGCTTGACCAGGAAGACGGCGGTGGCGGGCAGCCAGTACCAGTGCTCGTGCTGCCCGTACCACCGGCTCTGGTGCAGGGCCTGGGCCACGGCCGCGCTGGCCCCGAAGCAGAGGGCGACGCGCAGCCCGTACTCGCGTCCGGCGTCTCCGAAGGCGGCGCGCAACCGGTTCCCGGTGGACCGGGGCCGGGTGTGCAGGTCCCCGCCCCGGCCCTGGTCGAACACCTCGGCGGCGTGCAGCAGGGCGTCGTCGAGGGCGCGCAGGGCGGGCGCCGAGCGGGAGGGAGCGGGCAGGGGCCCGGTGTGACTGTTGCCGCGTACGGCGGCGGCGAGCCGCCTGGGGCCCTCGGAGGCCCGCTCGGACACGGCCTCCTCCGCCCAG
Source organism: Streptomyces sp. NPDC044921 (assembly GCF_056432865.1). Classification (NCBI taxonomy): domain Bacteria; kingdom Bacillati; phylum Actinomycetota; class Actinomycetes; order Kitasatosporales; family Streptomycetaceae; genus Streptomyces; species Streptomyces sp. NPDC044921. Next base: position 16,380 of record NZ_JBWKIF010000012.1, on the reverse strand, counting down.
GCCAGCGCGGTGGCGGCCTCGGCGAGGGGCAGGGCGGCCGCGTACTGCGCGTGCAGCCGCCGCTCGGCGGCGGAGGAGGCGTACCGCCGCAACCGGGGTCCGGCCAGGGCGTCCTGGGCGTGGTCGAGGGCGGCGGTCAGCGCGGCCCGGCGGCGGATGGCGTCGGGCCCGCCGACGGCGTCGAGGAGCTCGGCGACGGCGTCGTACACCCCGGCCACCGCTGCACGCTCCCCGTCGAACCGGAAGTCCCCGGCGAATGACCCGGGCGTGGGCAGCGCCAGCCGCAGGCCGAGCAGCCAGCCGGCGCCGGCGAGGAAGGCCAGCGCGCGTTCCCAGCCCGGATCCGGCAGGGGCATCCCGGCCCCGACCGCGACGCCGACGAGCAGCTGTGTGCCGGTGGCGGACGCGACGGGTCCCACCGCGCTGATCCCGCCGGCGACCAGCCCGACGACCGTGAACAGCGCGGTGAGCACGACCGCGCCGGTCTCCTGCCCGGCGTAGGTGCCGACGACCAGCCCCAGGGCACCGCCGAGCGCGGGCACCCCGAGCCGCTTGACCGAGGCCCGCCGGCTCCCGGGCCGGTCGTTGATCCCGGCGAGCATGGCGGCGATGGCGGCGACGACTCCGAGGGTGGTGTGCCCGGTCCCGACGGCCACGAGCAGCAGCGGCCCGGCCGACAGGGCTCCCCGTGTCACCGCGTTCCAGGGCACCGGGCCCCGCTGAGCGCGCAGGGCGTGCGCGAGCCAGGGCGGGAGGTGCGGGGCGGGGCGGCGGGACACGGGGCTCCTGTCGTCCGGTCGGAGGCGGGGGTGGGCCTTCGGGCGACGGTGGCCGGGGCGTGGTGTGACCTCCACGGTAGGCGGGGTTCCCGGAGGGAAGGTTTCCGGAACGTGACGGACGACCTCGACGGCCGCGTTCTTTATGTACGCAATCCCCTGGATACACGGTCCCGTGGCCCCGCGGCCCCCGTGCCGTGACCGGCGTGGCGTGACCGGAGTGCCGTCCACGGCAACCTTCCCGGGCCCGGTGGCCACTGACGAGTCGGAAGCGCGCGTCTCCCGAACCGCGCAAGGACTCGAAGGGCTCATCCGTGGCACCCGCATCCCACCGCCGTCCCCGTCGTCCGCGTGAGCGGCGCACGGCGCTGCTCTGTGCCGCCGCCGTGGCGGTGGTGGGGCTCGTCGTCTCCCTCGTCGTGGCGCTCCGCCCCGGCGGTGCGCCGGACACCGTCCGTACGGCGGCCGGCTCCGAGGTCCACGGCCGCCGGAGCGGCACGCCCACGGCCGGCAAGCCGGCGCCCGCCCCGGAGGCGAAGCCGGAACCCTCCACCGCCTCTCCCACCCGGACGCCCCCGCCGGCCGCCACCCCGGCGCGCCGCTCGCCCGCCCCCACGCCGCGGACCCCGGCACGGCAGGCGTCCGGCCCGGCGCCGCTCGCGGGCCGCGTCGAGCCCGGCGTCACCTACCGGGGCATCGCCACCCACTACGACGCCGCGGACGGTGACGGCGCCTGCTCGTACGGCCCGAGCCCCGACCTCATGGTCGCGGCGATGAACCACACCGACTACGAGACGTCCGCGGCGTGCGGGGCCCACCTGCTGGTCCGCGCGGCGAACGGCGCCTCCGTCACGGTCCGGGTCACCAACGAATGCCCCCTGCCCTGCGCCCCCGGGCAGCTGGACCTCAGCAAGGAGGCGTTCGCGAAGCTCGCCGGGCTGTCCGCGGGCCGGATACCGATCAGCTGGAGCCTGCTGAGCCCCGCCACCTCCGGCACGATCTCGATCCGCTACAAGACCGGCTCCAGCCGCCACTGGTGCGGCATCCAGGCCCTGGGGCACCGCAACCCCCTGGCCCGCCTGGAGGTCCGCACCGGCGGCGGCTGGCAGCGGCTGACCCGCACGGAGTACAACTACTTCCTCTCCCCCGACGGCACCGGCTGCGGCGGCCCCCTCCGGCTCACCGACATCCACGGCGAACAGCTCACCGTCGACGGCGTCACCGTACGCCCGGACGCGCTACAGCCGACCCGCGTCCAGTTCGCGCGGGCCGGCTGACGGCACCGTCCGCTCCCCCGCCGGACCCGGCACGGCGAAATACGGGTGCGCTCGGACGGCCGGGACACGCATGATCGGCAGGTTGCCCGGTTGCCGTTTCCGCAGCGTCGTCGTGCGCAGATCGGAGCCCTCACGTGATCCGCCGTGTCACCGTCCCGAGCCTCTTCCCGCCGCCCGCCTACTCCCACGTCTCGGTCGTCGAGGCCGGCGCACGGCTGGCCTTCCTCGCCGGGTCCGTGCCCCTGGACGCCCGGGGGGAGGTGGTCGGCCCCGGGGATCCCGTGCGGCAGGCCGAGCAGGTGATCAGCAATCTGCGCGAGCAGTTGCGCGCCGTCGGCAGCGATGTGGAGCACGTCGTGACGACCGACGTGTACGTGGTGAGCAGCGAACCGTCGGTCCTGTCCGCCGTCTGGGCCGTCGTCGAGGCGTCGGGGCTCAGTGCCGGTCCGCACTCCTCGACGCTGATCGGCGTGGCGTGCCTCGGGTACTCGGGACAGCTGGTGGAGATCACGGCCACGGCCGTCGTTCCCGGATAGGCGGCGACCGCCGCCCGGCGGACCGCCCGCTTCAGGACCGCCCCTTGGAGGACCGCCATGTTGATCGAGCATCGCGGGCAGCGCCCCGTCGTCCCCGAGTCCGCGTACGTCGCCCCGACGGCCGTGCTGTGCGGGGGCGTCGTCCTCGGTGAGCGCAGCCGGGTGCTGCACGGGGCCGTGCTCACCGCCGAGGACGGGGAGGTGCGGGTGGGCTCGGACGTCGTCGTCATGGAGAACGCGCTGGTGCGGGGGCGGGCCCGGCACCCCGCCGTGCTCGGTGGCGCCGTGCTCGTCGGGCCGCACGCGCACGTCAACGGCGGCACGCTGGAGGACGAGGTCTTCGTGGCCACCGGCGCCTGCGTCTTCCCCGGGGCCGTCGCTGGCGCCGGGTCCGAACTGCGCATCCACAGCGTGCTGCACGTGAACTCGGTGCTCCCGCCCGGCACCGTCCTGCCCATCGGCTGGATCGCGGCGGGAGCACCCCGGGCGCGGCTGTTCGCGCCCGGCGAGCACGACGAACTGTGGCAGATCCAGGAGGCGCTGGACTTTCCCGGGACCGTGTACGGCGTCCCGCGCGGCACCTCGATGCGCGAGGTCATGGCCCGCCAGGTGGATCTCTACGGGGCCCACCACGACGACGTCGCACTCGATGCCCCGTCCGGCGCCCCGGGAGACGGCGAAGGCCCGTCCGACGTCGCACACGACGGCCCGTCCGACGTCACGGGCGACGGCCCCTCATGAGCCGCCCCCGTCCGCCCTCCCCCACACTCTCCGTTTCGGCAGCGGCTCGGCGTAGCTGCCCACCCGGCTGGTCGTCAGTCCCAGCGCCACCAGCGACTCCGCCAGTTTCACCGCCGCCGCGACGCCGTCGACGACCGGCAGGCCGAGCTTCTCCCCGACCGCGCGCTGCAGGCCGGTCATGCCGGCACAGCCCAGCACCAGCACCTCGGCCCCGGCCGCGCACGCCCGCTCGGCGGCGGCGAGGAACGCCGTCTCCGTGCGCTCGTCGTCAGTGAGGTCGAGCACGTTCAGGCCCGTGCCGACGACCGCGGCGCAGTTCCGCGCGACGCCCGCCGTCTCCAGGCTGTCCTCGATCTGGCCCCGGGACCGCTCCAGTGTGGTGACCACCCCGTAGCGGCGGCCCAGCAGGCAGGCCAGATGGGCCGCCGCCTCGGTGATGTCGACGACCGGGACGTCCACCAGCTCCCGTACGCCCTCGCGCCCGTGCTCCCCGAACCCGGCCATCACCACGGCGTCGTACGGCGGCCCGTCGTAGGTCCGCAGGGTGTCCAGGACGGCCGCCGCCGACAGGTAGCTGTCGAGCCAGCCCTCCGCGGAGGCGGGCCCCCAGGCGGGGGTCAGTCCGGTCACGGTGGTGCCCGGGCCTGCGGCGGCCCGGGCACCTCGCACGATCTCCTCGGTCATCTCCTGCGTGGTGTTGCAGTTGGTGACGACGATCCGCACGTCTCTCAGACCTCCGCGGTGGCGCGCTCGGGGCGGCACAGCGCCGCGTACAGTCCGGCCGCGATGGCCGTGCCGATGAACCAGGAGTAGGGCGCCACGGCGCCGAACGTCGTCACCAGGGCGAGCACCGCCGCGACACCGGCCGCCGGCAGGAACGCCCACAGGGCCTTGGGGTTGACGCCCCGGCGGTAGTGGTAGCGGGAGCCGGGCGTGGCGTCGAACAGTTCGTCGACGTTCACGCGGCCGCGCTTGACCCAGTAGTAGTCGACCATGATCACGCCGAACAGCGGGCCCAGGAAGGCGCCGAGACCGCCGAGGAAGTAGTTGACGACGGTCGGGCTGGAGAAGAGGTTCCAGGGGGTGACCAGCAGCGCGGCGACCGTGCTGATCATGCCGCCGACCTTGAAGGTGATCTTCTGCGGCCAGACGTTGGCGAGGTCGTACGCCGGGGAGACGAAGTTGGCGACGATGTTGACGCCCATGGTGGCGATGGCGAAGGTCAGCGCGCCCAGCACGAGCACCCAGGTGTTGCCGATCTCGGCGACCAGATGGGCGGGGTCGGTGATCTCCTTGCCGAAGACCTCGAAGGCGCCCGCGGTGACGATGACGGAGACGATCACGAAGGCCGTGGAGTTGATCGGCAGGCCCCAGAAGTTGCCGCGCCTGACGGACCGGTAGTCGGGCGCGAACCGGGAGAAGTCGCAGAAGTTGAGCATCAGCGTGCCGTAGGTGGCCAGGACGAGTCCGATCGCGCCGAACCACTGGCGCCACTGCTCGCCGACGGACACCGGGTGCGGGGTGGAGGTGAGGGAGATCGTCCAGCCGGCCTTGGCCAGGATCCACACGGCCAGCACGATCATCACGAGCCAGATCGCCGGACCGCAGAAGTCCTGGAACTTGCGCACCGATTCCATGCCGCGGCTGATGATCGCCGCCTGCACCAGCCACAGGGCGACGAAGGAGACCCAGCCGAGCGCGTCCAGGCCCAGGAAGGAGGTGTGCGTCCAGGACTCCAGGCCCGGCCAGGCCGCCAGCAGCATGACGTTGACGGCGACGGAGGCGAGGTAGGTCTGGATGCCGTACCACATGATGGCGATCACGGCCCTGATCAGCGCCGGGATGTTGGCGCCCCAGACACCGAAGGCGATACGGCTCACCACCGGGAACGGCACGCCGTGGCGCTGGCCGATCTTCCCCATCCAGTTCATGCCGATGTAGATGATCACGAAGCCGACGAGCAGGGACGTGAAGATCTGCCACACGTTCATGCCGAGGAAGAGCAGTCCGGCGGCGAAGGTGTAGTTGCCGAGGTTGTGGACGTCGGACATCCACATGGCGAAGAGGTCGAAGACCTTCCAGTTGCGCTTCCCGGCGGGCGCGAGGTCCTCGTTGGTGAGCCGGGGGTCGGGGACGAACGCGGGGGTGCCGGTGGTCGCGGCACGGTCGGCGAGGGACACGGGGCCTCCCTGAGCAAGGGGACGGGGAATGCTCGGCGGGGACTGCTCGAAGGGCGACTGCTCGACCGGCAGCCGTTCGATGGGGCAGCCGCCCAGTGGGGGGGGTTGGTATACCAAACTGCGCTCATGGTCTCCCCGTCAACCGTTCTGACCGATGTCGCTCTCGTTAACGCTCCGTAAAAGACGCCCCGCGTCGACGAAGATGGGCGCATGACGAAGATCGAACCCCTCGGAGCGGTACGCGAACGCGTCACGGCCGCACTGCGCCGGGAGATCATCGCGGGCAGCCTGCGCCCCGGCGACCGCCTGGTGGAACGCGAGCTGGCGGAGCGTTTCGGCGTCTCGCGGGTGCCGGTCCGGGAGGCCATCCGCTCCCTCGTCGCCGAGGGCTTCGTCCACTTCGAGACGCCCCGCCGCACGGTCGTGCGCCGTCTCACCCCGACCGACGTCAAGGAACTGTTCGAACTGCGTGAGGCCCTGGAGGTCTACGCCGCCGGACTCGCCGCGTCCCGCGCGACCCCCGAGGACCTGGCCGAGGTCCGGGAGCTGCTGGACCGCGCGGCCGCCGCCACCGAGGCCGGGGACGCCGAGGCGATCACCGACGTCAACAGCCGTCTGCACGACCGCATCATGGCGATGGCCGGCAACGGCCTGCTGACCGAGGCCCTGGAGCCGGTCGCCGGCCGGCTGCGCTGGATGACCCGCCGCAACGAGGAGTGGCCCCAGCTCCTCGTGGAGCACCGCGAGCTGTACGAGGCCATCGCCTCGGGGGACCCGGACCGGGCCCGCGCGCTCGCGCTGACGCACGTACGGACCAACTACCGCTCCACCGTCCGGCACCTGTTCGGGGACGGGGTTCCCTAGTCCGGCCGGCCTTCGCCCGTCCGCGGCCGCTCCTCGGCGGGACGGAGTCCCGCCGCACGTGCCGCACTGCGCAGCACGTCACGCAGCATCGCGGGGGTGAGCCGGCCCGTGAAGGTGTTGCGCTGGCTGACGTGGAAGCAGCCGAAGAGGTCCAGGTCGCCGAGCGGGTACCGGGCGCCGTGGGCGAAGGCGGGACGGGGCCGGGGCACGGGCCAGCCGGCCTCGGCGAACGCGGGCAGCGCGGCCTGCCAGCCGAAGCCGCCGAGCACGACGACGGCCCGCAGCGTGGGCCGCAGCAGCCTCAGTTCCTGCACGAGCCAGGGGCGGCAGGTGTCCCGCTCCCCGGGCGTGGGCTTGTTCCCGGGCGGGGCGCAGTGCACGGGTGAGGTGACGCGCACGCCGTACAACTCCAGCCCGTCGCCCACGTGTTCGGCGGTGGGCCGCGAGGCGAGCCCGATGTCGTGGAGCGCCTGGTAGAGGACGTCCCCGGAGCGGTCACCGGTGAACATCCGGCCGGTGCGGTTGCCACCGTGGGCCGCGGGGGCCAGTCCCACGATCAGCAGCCGCGCGTCCGCCGGGCCGAACCCGGGCACCGGCCGGCCCCAGTAGGTCCAGTCAGCGTAGGCGGCCCGCTTGGTGCGGGCCACCTCCTCGCGCCAGGAGACCAGCCGCGGACAGGCCCGGCAGTCGGCGATGCGCCGGTCGAGGAGGGGGAGACCGCTGGCGTCCATCACTCCACGGTAGGCCCCCGCGCGGGGCACGGCGGGCACGGGGTCGGGGACGGCCGGACCCGCCGGAGCCAGAGGAGGGCCCCGGCCAGCAGGACCGTACCCGTCAGCAACCAGGGCAACGGCCCCGGCCGCAGGGCACCGACGACCAGGCCGGTGAGCGCGCCCACGAGCTGCTGGGCGAGGGACTGCACGGACAGGGCGGTGGCGCGGTTCGCACCGGGGACACGCCGGTGCAGCAGTTCGTTTCCGTTCGGGGACGCCGCGCCCAGACCGAGGTACACCAGTCCGAAGCCGGCCACCGCGAGGGCCGTCGCGACCGGGTGCGCGGCGGACGCGGTGAGGCCGAGCAGCAGCAGTCCGCCCGCGCCGGTCGCGAGACACCCCAGCACGGCCCGCTCACCACTGCCCGTGACCCGGGCGGCGAGCGGCGCCAGGTGGCTGCCGATCCCGGAACAGACGAAGCCCGCGCAGGCCAGCACCGCGTAGACCAGCGCTCCCGAGCCGGTACCACCGGTCAGCTCGACGGTGCGGCCCGGGACGAGCAGTTCGACGGCGGCCAGGGCGCTGCCGACGGCCGCGGCCGTGAGCAGGACCCGGCGCACCAGCGCGTCCCGTCCGCCCAGCCGCACCCCGCTCAGCACGGTGACGGGGACACCGCGCACCACGGAGCGCGGTGTGGCCGGTGGCCGCGGCGGTTCCCGCAGGGCGGTCAGCACGTAGCCGACGAAGACGATCCGCAGCACCGCTCCCAGCAGGAGGGGGACGGACAACGGCAGCACCGCCCCGGAGGTCGCCTCGCTCAGCCGGGCTCCGGCGTCGGGTCCGAGGCCCAGCAGCCAGGGCAGGCCGCCGCCGATCAGGAGGCCCGCCGCGAGCGCCGCGGAGGTGGCGGTACCGCCGCGCGCCAGCCCGGTGCGCAACTCGGCGTCGGGGCCGGAGGATCGGTGGACGGTGTCGACGTACCAGGCCTCCGCGGTCCCACTGGCCAGGGCGCGGGCGGCGCCCATGAGCACCATGCCCGCGGCGAGTACCCAGACGGCGGTGCCGAGGCCGAGCACGGTGAAGGCGACCACGTTGAGCACGCCGGCCAGGGCGAGCACCGGGCGCCGCCCGAGGACGTCGGAGAGGCCGCCGGTGGGCAGTTCCAGCACGGCCACGGTGAGCGAGTGGGCGGCGAACAGCCCCGCGACGGCGGCGAGGGACAAGCCGCGCTCGCCGAACAGCAGAACCATCGAGGCCAGCCCCAGTCCCGGCGGCAGCCAGAGGAACGCGCAGACGGTGACGTAACGACGGCGGGCGGTCCGCGGCCCGGTCGGCCCGGACGGCTCGGGGACGCCGGAGAGGACCGGTGTCCCGGGGATCCCGGGCGTCTCGGCCAGCCGGTCCGTCACGAGGAGGCCTCGTGTGCCCCTGGGACCTCTCGCGCCTCGTCCTGGTGGCCCCCTCGGGCCCCCTGGCCCCCGTGTTGCCCGGCCGGGTCGCCCGCGGTGCGCTCGGGCGGGGCGAGCGGCAGTCCGGCGGTGAGGAACATGACGTGCTCGGCGCGCGGGTCGTCCGCGTCCCGGGCGGTCAGTTCCTCCAGTTTCCCGGCGATCGTCCCCCAGAGCTCGGTGAGCGACTCGGCCGTCAGCCGGGGCATGAGATCGCTGATCCCGGACGGCTCCACCCACTCCTGGCCGAACCGCCCCGCGGCCATGTCCGCCTCGTGCCGGGCGAGGGACGACTCCAGGTGCTCGATCTGCCGCCGCCGCGCCAGCCCGACGAAGGCACGGCCGGCCGCGGAGGACTCCATCGACTCGTTGCTCCAGGAAGTCACGGTGTGCAGCGCCCGCCACCGCCGCTCCCGACCGTCCCGGTGCTCGGCCTCGCCGATGAACGCGTACTTCGCCAGCACTCGCAGGTGGTAACTGGTCGACGCCGACGACTCCCCCGTCCGCGCCGCGAGCTCACTGGCCGTCGCTGGCCCGTCCTGCCGCAGCAGCCCGAGCAACCGGATCCGCAAGGGGTGGGTGAGGGCCTTGAGGGCGGCGGTGTCGTGCTCGGGGTCGAGTACGCGGCGGTGCTCGTCGCTGTCCATGACGGGAGGTTAGAGCGCCCGCACACGTCGACAGAAGACTTTTTGCAAAATTATTTTTGGCGACTCGGGCCGTGCTCCCGTTCGGTACCGATGATCCCCGCACGCTCGGCCGTTCCGGAGGGCTAAGGTCGGACACATGGCTTCTCGAGATGCGGAGTACGGCAGGACGACCGGAACCGGAGGAACCGGGGAGACGGGGGAGATCACACCCGACGCACCCGCCGGTGCCGAGCGGCCCGCCATCCCGCACGCCGACTCCGGACCGGGCCAGGCGAAGGTGCCGGACCCGAAGGTCGCCGCCGCCATCGCCGCTGCCGAGGCCGCCGGTCCGCAGGGCGGCCAGACCGTCCGGGTCGACAGCTGGATCTGGTCCGTGCGTCTCGTGAAGACGCGCTCGCTGGGCGCCACCGCCTGCCGGGGAGGTCACGTGCGGGTCAACGGCGAACGCGTGAAGCCCGCCCACGGCGTACGCGTCGGTGACGAGGTCCGTCTTCGGCACGAAGGCCGGGAGCGGATCGTCGTCGTCACCCGGCTGATCCGCAAGCGCGTCGGCGCACCCGTGGCCGCGCAGTGCTACATCGACAACTCCCCGCCGCCCCCGCCCCGCGAGGCCGTCGCCCCCGCCGGCATCCGCGACCGCGGCGCGGGCCGCCCGACCAAGCGGGACCGCCGCGAGCTGGAACGCCTGCGCGGCATGCCCGGCCCGGGCCCCGCCGGCGGCTTCGGCCCCGGACCGGGACGTGGGTTCGGCCCCGGACCGGACAGCGGGTCGCGCAAGCCGAGGCCCTGACCGGGCTCGGCCCCGGTCGGTCCCAGCCGGGCGACCTCACGCGCTCCGCCGCAGCAGCCTCACCAGATCCGCGTTGTGCCCCCGTCGCGCCCAGGCGATGAGGGCGAGCGGCACGACCAGGATGAGGGGCGTCGCCGCGTGCTCCCCGTCGAGCACGGTTGTCTGCACGACGAACGCGCCCACCATCAACGCGCCCAGCGCCACCGCCGCCACCGACTGCAGCACCGGGACCAACAGGGCGACCGCCCCGGCCAGTTCGAGCACACCGATCGTGTACATCCCCGCACTGCCCCAGCCGAGTCGCTCGAAGGACCCGGCGGCCGACTCGTGCCCGATCAGCTTGGGCAGGGCGCTGGCGATCGCGTAGAAGAGGGCGAGCAGGACCTGAAGGCCGCGCAGCGCGATCCGGGCGCGCCGCCCCCACGGCGTCGCGGACGCGCCGCCGACGACGCCGGTCGGGAGGGACGAAGCGGTGGAGGGGGCTGCGGAAGCGGTGGTCTCGGACATGAGGGTCTCCCTGGGAAGCGGTCCGCGCGGGCCACGCGCTCCGTCGTGCCGTGCGGCCCGTGCCGGTGTCGCAGAGGTGGACCGCCCCGCGCTCCGGAACTCATCGCTGTCCAACAGCCGTCCCGCATCCGCACACACAGGTACGGGGTACTGGGTCCGGGTCCGAATCCGGGGTGAGCGTCCGCCGCAGCGCGACCAGGTCGTCGATGTCCTCGTGCGGCACCGCCTGGTCGAGCAGAATCCCCGGCAGGGCGTCGGCGTCCGGCAGCATGCGCGGCTCCCCTGTCGGCCTTGGTGAAGCCCCGCGACGAAGAGTACGTTTCCCGGAGGAGTGGTGATCGAACGATGCGTACGGGCAGTGAACCGAGGACGGCGCGCAGCGCACTGCGGGCCCGCTTCTGGCTGAGCCTGTGGGGGCTGGTCTGGGCGGTCGCCGGGACGGTCGCGTTCGCGCTCGCCGGGCGGTCCGGCTGGGCCATCGCCTGCGGCGTGCTGCTGCTGGTCGTCACGATCGACCTCGTGGTCGTCCTCCGGCACATCCGCCAGGGCCCGCACTACCAGCCGGGCCCGGGCATCCCGCCCTACCGGCCGGTGGACGACCTGTCGACGGGTGGCAGGCCGACGGACCACGGTTCGCCTGACCACGGCGTGCCGGACCACCGCTCGAAGGACCAGCCTTCGAAGGACCAGGCTTCGAAGGACCAGCCTTCGAAAAACCACCGCTCGAAGGATCACCGTCCGGAGAGCCCCCGGCCGCCGGAGAACCCGCCGCCGGACGACCGCTCCCAGGGCGAAGGCCTCTAGGGCGAAGACCCCTAGGACGAAGGCCTCCAGGGCGAAGGCCCTCCACCCAAGGCCTCCGGGAGACAGGCCCCGGGCCCGCGGCCGCCGCGAGCACGCCCTCACGAGTCGAAGCGCGCCGCCTTCAGGAACTCGGGGTTCGGGTCCAGCGCGGCCGCCAGGCGGAAGTGACGTTTCGCCTGGTCGGGACGGCCCTGTCGTTCGAAGGTGCGGGCGAGTGCGAAGTGCGCGAAGGCGTTGTCCGGCTCGCGCTCCAGCACGATCGAGAACTCCAGCTCCGCCGGCCTCAGCTGCGCCGCCGCGAAGAAGGCACGCGCGCGCAGCAGCCGAGCGGCGGTGTTCTCCGGGTGCGCGGCGACGACCTCGTCGAGCAGCTTCACCGCACCCCGCGGGTCACGCGCCGCGAGCAGTTGCTCGGCGGCACGGAAGTCGATGACGTGCGTCTCCGGGGTACGTCCGGTCGAACCGCTGGTCTCGGGCACGGCAGAGTCCTTCCCTCACTCCCCCGGTTCAACGCCCCCCGGCGGTGCCGCTATTCCGCAGGGGACTGCCGGGACGCCTGGGACCTGCGCACGAGCTCGGCCCACACGTCCTTCACCCGGCGCTCCAGATCCTCCAGCGGCACGTCGTTGTCGATCACGATGTCCGCGATCGCGCGGCGCTGCTCCCGGGTCGCCTGGGCGGCCATCCGCGCACGGGCGTCCTCCTCGGTCATGCCCCGTCGCCGTACGAGCCGGTCGAGCTGGGTCTCGGGGCCGGCGTCGACGACGATCACCACGTCGTACAGCGGTGCCAGGCCGTTCTCGGTGAGGAGGGGGACGTCGTGGACGACGATCGCGTCCTCGGCGGCGGCCTCCTCCAGCTCGCGGGAGCGGGCGCCGACCAGCGGATGCACGATCGCGTTGAGGGTGGCGAGCTTCGCCGGGTCGGCGAAGACGAGGGAGCCGAGCCTGGGCCGGTCCAGGCCACCGTCCTCGGCGAGGATCTCCTCGCCGAAGGCCTCCACCACCGCGGCGAGCCCCGGCGTCCCCGGCGCGACGACCTCCCGGGCGATGCGGTCCGCGTCGATCAGCACGGCTCCGCACTCCACGAGCAGCCGTGACACCTCACTCTTGCCGGCGCCGATGCCGCCGGTCAGGCCCACCTTCAGCATGGCCGCAGCCTAGACGCTGCGCCGGGGGCGCCGGGCAGAGGGTGCGCAACCGGTGCGGCGGCCGGGTCAGTTGTCGCCTTCTCGTTCCGCCAGGAACTTCTCGAACTCCCGGCCGATCTCGTCCGCCGACGGGATGTCCACCGGCTCGGCGAGCATGTTGCCGCGGGTCTCGGCGCCGGCCACCGCGTCGTACTGGTGCTCCAGGCCCTCGACGAGGGCGGTGAGGTCCTCGTCGCCCTCGCGGATCTGCCGGTCGATCTCCGTCTGGGTGCGGTGGGCGTCCGAGCGCAGGGCGTGGGCGATGCCGGGCAGGACCAGACCGGTCGCCGCCGTGATCGCCTCCAGGACGGTCAGGGCCGCGTCCGGGTAGGGCGAGCGGGCGATGTAGTGCGGGACGTGCGCGGCGACGCCGAGGACGTCATGGCCGGCCTGGAGCAGGCGGTACTCGACCAGGGACTCGGCGCTGCCGGGTACCTGCGCCTCCTCGAACGGGCTGCGGTGGCCCGGGACGAGGTCGGTGCGGTTGCCGTGCGGGGTGAGGCCGACGGGCCGGGTGTGCGGCACGCCCATGGGGATGCCGTGGAAGTTCACGGAGAGGCGCACGCCCAGCCGCTCCACGATCTGCCGCACGGCCGCGGCGAAGCGCTCCCACTCCACGTCCGGCTCGGGGCCGGACAGCAGCAGGAAGGGCGCGCCGGTGGCGTCCTGGACGAGCCGCACCTCGATGGCGGGGACCTCGTAGTCGCTCCAGCGGTCGCGCTTGAACGTCAGCAGCGGGCGGCGGGCGCGGTAGTCGACGAGCCGGTCGTGGTCGAATCGGGCGACGACCTGGTGGGGCAGCGAGTCGAGCAGCCGGTCGACGATCTGGTCGCCCGTCTCGCCCGCGTCGATGTATCCGTCGAAGTGGTAGAGCATGACAAGTCCGGCCGACTCCTGGGCGAGCGCCATGTCGACGACGGCCAGCCCTTTCGGCTCCCATGCGTACAAATCCTGCGGATCAAGCACAGTGACCGCTCCTCCTCGTGTCCACACGCGACAACGCCGTTGCGGGCAGGGGCATTCCCGGACCGAGGAGATTATTGATCTTGGCGGCCCGGGGTGGCGACCCGAGCAGCACCGAGGGGCCGCACCCCGGAAGGTACGGCCCCTCGGTCAGGAGCTAGTGCTCAGTGCGCGTTCAGCTCTGGCCGCCGGCCAGCTTCTCGCGCAGCGCGGCCAGCGCCTCGTCCGAGGCCAGCGCGCCGGAGTTGTCCGGGCCCTCGGAGGAGTACGAACCGCCACCACCGGACGCGGCCGGAGCGGCGGTGTCGCCACCCTCGGCAGCGGCCTGGGCGTCCGCCTCGCGGGACTTGATGACCTGCGCCTGGTGCTGCTCGAAGCGCTGCTGCGCCTCGGCGTACTGGCGCTCCCACTCCTCGCGCTGCTTCTCGTAGCCCTCGAGCCAGTCGTTGGTCTCGGGGTCGAAGCCCTCGGGGTAGATGTAGTTGCCCTGGTCGTCGTAGGACGCGGCCATGCCGTACAGGGTCGGGTCGAACTCGACCGCCGACGGGTCGGCACCGAAGGACTCGTTGGCCTGCTTCAGCGAGAGGCTGATGCGACGGCGCTCGAGGTCGATGTCGATGACCTTGACGAAGATCTCGTCGTTGACCTGGACGACCTGCTCCGGGATCTCCACGTGGCGCTCGGCCAGCTCGGAGATGTGGACCAGACCCTCGATGCCCTCGTCCACGCGGACGAACGCACCGAACGGAACCAGCTTCGTGACCTTGCCGGGCACGACCTGGCCGATCTGGTGGGTGCGGGCGAACTGCTGCCACGGGTCTTCCTGGGTCGCCTTCAGCGACAGGGAGACACGCTCGCGGTCCATGTCGACGTCGAGGACCTCGACGGTGACCTCCTGGCCGACCTCGACGACCTCGGACGGGTGGTCGATGTGCTTCCAGGACAGCTCGGAGACGTGGACCAGACCGTCGACGCCACCCAGGTCCACGAAGGCACCGAAGTTGACGATCGAGGAGACGACGCCGGAACGGACCTGACCCTTCTGGAGGGTGGTGAGGAACGTCTGGCGGACCTCGGACTGGGTCTGCTCCAGCCAGGCACGGCGGGACAGGACCACGTTGTTGCGGTTCTTGTCCAGCTCGATGATCTTGGCCTCGAGCTCCTTGCCCACGTAGGGCTGGAGGTCGCGGACGCGGCGCATCTCGACCAGGGAGGCCGGGAGGAAGCCACGGAGGCCGATGTCGAGGATGAGACCACCCTTGACGACCTCGATGACGGTACCGGTGACGATCCCGTCCTCTTCCTTGATCTTCTCGATGGTGCCCCAGGCACGCTCGTACTGGGCGCGCTTCTTCGAGAGGATCAGGCGGCCTTCCTTGTCCTCCTTCTGGAGGACGAGGGCCTCGATCTCGTCGCCGACGGCGACGACCTCGTTCGGGTCGACGTCGTGCTTGATCGAGAGCTCGCGGCTCGGGATCACACCTTCGGTCTTGTAACCGATGTCGAGCAGGACCTCGTCCCGGTCGACCTTCACGATGACGCCGTCGACGATGTCGCCGTCGTTGAAGTACTTGATCGTCTCGTCGATCGCGGCGAGGAAGGCTTCCTCGTTACCGATGTCGTTGACCGCTACCTGCGGGGTGGTGGCGGTGGTCTCGGTGCTGCTCGTCATGTGGGAAAGGGCTCCGGTACGGACATTGAAGTCGTAGGTACTGCTACGCCGGGAGCCCGTTTCGCTCTGCAGAAGCCGGACAGCCAAGGAAGCGCCACACAAGATCGGTGGCGCCTCGACAACCGAGGGGACATACATACAGATGCGAGCGCAGCCTGCTACGTCTGAGGTGCGCAGGCCCGCAGCGCAACTTGTAGCATACGGGGGCAGCCGGGCAGGGTCAATGCGCGAAGCCGCCCACGCGGGGCGGAACACCCGCATACCCGGCACAAGTCGTGTCGTCCGAGGCCACGCGGGCCCTTGGACGACCCCTTCGTGACCTCCGGGACCGGCTGGACGGAAGAGTACGACGAGGGAGCCGATCATCCAAGAGCCTGAACCGTCCGAACCCGAGGCCACCCGGCGCAGCGCCGGCGTCACGGAGAGCTCCCGCGCCAACCGCGGCTGGTGGGACCGCAACGCGGACGAGTACCAGACCGAGCACGGCACGTTCCTCGGCGACGACCGCTTCGTGTGGGGCCCCGAGGGCCTGGACGAGGTGGAGGCGGAGCTGCTCGGCCCGCCGGAGGAGCTGAAGGGCCGGGACGTGCTGGAGATCGGCGCCGGCGCCGCCCAGTGCTCGCGCTGGCTGGCCGCGCAAGGGGCGCGTCCGGTGGCCCTGGACATCTCGCACCGGCAGTTGCAGCACGCGCTGCGGATCGGCGGATCGTTCCCGCTGGTGTGCGCCGACGCCGGTGCGCTGCCCTTCGCGGACGGCTCCTTCGACCTGGCCTGCTCCGCCTACGGGGCGCTGCCCTTCGTGGCCGATCCACGCCAGGTGCTGCGCGAGGTGCACCGGGTGCTGCGGCCCGGGGGCCGTCTCGTGTTCTCGGTGACGCACCCGATCCGCTGGGCCTTCCCGGACGAGCCGGGCCCCGAGGGCCTGTCGGTGTCGGGCTCGTACTTCGACCGCACGCCCTACGTCGAGCAGGACGAGGAGGGCCGCGCGGTCTACGTGGAACACCACCGCACGCTGGGCGACCGCGTCCGGGACGTCGTCGCGTCGGGCTTCCGGCTGGTCGACCTGGTCGAGCCCGAGTGGCCGGCCTGGAACACGTCCGAGTGGGGCGGCTGGTCGCCGCTGCGCGGAAACCTGATCCCCGGCACGGCCGTCTTCGTGTGCGAGCGGGACGACAGGAGCTAGCTGTGCTGTCCCGGGACGTTGGTGACACGCGTGCTGGGTGCTTGAACGGGTGAGGGCCTTCTGGGTTCGGTGTGGATTGCGACATCTACG